>DAOTTS010000030.1:0-4019 GCA_034437735.1 Anaerolineae bacterium | reverse complement strand
CGAAGACCCCGACACCGGCGTCGAGGTCACGCGCCTGAGCGACGATCAGGGCGATACCAACCACCCGTACTTCACCGTCTCGCAGGTCGACCGCGAGATGGCGTTTATGATCGTGATCTCCAATCGCACCGGGCGCGATCAGTTCTACTCCCTCGACTTCAATGATCAGACCATGGTGCAACTGACCGAGGATGAGGAGGTCCACACCGGCTGCCTCGATGCGGAGAACCACATTCTCTACTACTTCGCGGGTCACCTGCTCAAATCCGTGCGCCTTGACGATCTTTCGGTCGAGACGCTGATGGAGGTGCCTTCCAGCTTTATCCCGGCGAGCCTTGGCTGCACGCGGGACGGTCAGTACCTGGCCTGGACGATCGTAGAATTGGCCGACGTGGACCTCTGTACCGCCCGGTATGAGGCGGAGTTCTCGGGGGGATCGAAGGGCTTCCGCGAGAAGTTCTACCGCTATCCAAGCAGCCTGATCCTGCGGTACGACACACTCGTCCACTCGGGCTACGTGGTCACCGGCGAGCACCGGCGGATGACCCACGTGATCATCCACCCGGACGATGGCGATACGGTTCTCTTCTGCCACGAGGGCCCGTGGGACCTGGTGCAGCGGATGTGGATCGCCAGGGTCCCGACCGATGAGGTGAGTCCCATCGTCGAGACCCAGCGCCACTTGGAGCGCGTGGGCCACGAGTTCTTCACCCGCGACGGGCGGGTGGGCGCCCAGTACTCCTACCGCTACCGGCCTGATATGCGTTGGATCCATCACGCCGACCTCTACGTCGATCCGGACGGCTCCAACGAGCAACGCTATTACTATCCCTATAGCCGACCGGTCCACGTCCACGCCAATGCGGAGGCGGAATTCGCAGTGGGAGATACCGCGCAGATCCGCAAGGACGATCCGGATGCGCGACGTTATATCTCTCTGATCAAGTACGACCGCGAGCGTCATCGCGCGGTCGTAGGTCGGCTTTGCCGGCACGATACCTCTTGGCGCAAGGCCAGCCACCCGCACCCTATCGTCACTCCTGACGGCGAGCACGTGATCTGGGGGTCGGATGTCGGCGGGCAGATGAACGTCTACATGGCTCCCGTGGACTGGGATGCGTGCATCAAGAGCGATCGATAGCGATCTCGGTTGCATGCAGTAAGCAAGCCTATGGATCTGGTCATACGGAACGGCCTCGCGAGAGAAAACAACTAAGGTAGTTCCAGGACTCAAATTGTCCCAACCCGGGTGCTTTTACCTTGGAAAACCTTGTTTATTGGGATGATTTGTTTTTTGCCCGGAGCCATCTGTAAGCCAAACCGTGGTTGTTCTGTGAGTTGAAACTTCGGAATTGCCCATTGCGTTCGGGATGTGTTATACTGTTGGTGCTTGATTCTATAGAATGCAAACGACGCAAGGGGGCGGAGACCGATGAATGCAATCGATTTGGCTATGTCACAGGATGCTTTGCGCACGATACTTCAGGAGACCGCACCGGGTTGGCCCCTCTTTCCGGAGGTGGACCATGCGCGGGTCGATGTGGTCAGGGTGAAGCAGCGCCCTGCGGCCCAGATGCTTCTGGCGGAGGCCCAAGACCTGCTTGATGATCTCTATCCCATCCCCCAGACGACCTACAGCCTCTATCGCGAGTTCCGGCGCTCCGGCAAGCGGTATCCCTACGAGGATCCGTATTTCCAGAAGCGCACGAATCTGACCGCCGCGGCCCTGGCGCTCTTTGACGGGCGGGATGAGATGGTGGACCCCGTTCAGGACTACATCTGGGATATCTGTGAGGAGACCAACTGGGTGCTTCCCGCCCACGAGGGCCCCGACGATGATAAGATGGGCATCGATCTCTTCGCCGCGGAGACCGGCTTCTACCTGGCCGAGTTGGTGACCCACTTCGAGGACGTGCTGAGCGCTGAGGTCGTCGACCGCGTCAAGGCGGAGATTGAGGTGCGCATCTTCCAGGATTATCTCGCCCGGGGCGATACCTATGGGTGGTACCAGACCAAGATGAACTGGAACGGGGTCTGCAACAGCTCGGTGGGCAACGCGTTCCTGCTCCTGGAGGAGGACACGGACCGGTTGGCCGAGGCCCTGGCGATGGTGCTGCGCGGGTTGGAGGTCTATCTGGAGGGCGGCTTTGAGGCCGACGGCGGCTCCACCGAGGGCGTGGGCTACTGGAGCTACGGCCTGAAGAACATGATCTGCTTCTCCGAGATGCTCCGGCAGCGGACGGAGGGGCGGATCGATCTGTTGAGTTCCGTCGATAAACTGGAGAGAATCGCCGTCTATCCGCTGAGGGTGATGCTCTCGCCCGGACGGTTTGCCAACTTCTCTGACAGCGACGAACAGACCTCGTTCTCCCCTGGCGTGGTCGCGCGGCTTGCCGAGCGGACCGGGCAGCCCGAGGCGCTGAAGGTGCTCGCCGGATCCGGCGCGCAGACGACGCTCCCCTGGCGGCTCCCTATGGCGCTGCGCACGATGCTCTGGTGGGACGGCGATCCTCCCGAGGACGTGACCATCTCGGATGCGCAGCTTCCCGAGGTTGGGTTCGCGCGCCTCGTGGCCGAGGCGCCGGCAGGGATGCCCGTGGTCGTGGCGTTCAAGGCTGGGCATAACGCGGAGAACCACAATCAGAACGACGTCGGCAGTTTCATCGTCCACGTCGACGGCGAGACCTTCCTCTGCGATCCGGGGCGGGGGCTCTACAGCCGGCAGTACTTCAGCGACGCCCGCTACGACAACGTCTTTGCCAACTCCTATGGGCACAGCGTGCCGGTGGTGGACGGAGAGCGACAGGCCGCTGGTCGGGCGTACGCCGGCGAGGTGCTCGCGTTCGCGCCCGGTGCGGATCCGAAGGCAATTGTGGCCGATATCGGGGACGCTTATCCCTCGGAATCTCTGGAAGAGTTGCGCCGTACCCTGGCGTTGGACGCCGAGGGCGATCGGGCCGGGACGGTGACACTGACCGATGTCTTTGCGTTTGGGGCGGAGGGAGGGTCGGTTCAGGACGCCCTGGTCACCTGGCTGGATGTCGAGGTCAAGGGTGCGACCGCCGTGATCCACGGGACAGCGTGCGACCTGGCGCTCACGATCGAATCGCCGGAAGGCGCCGCATTTGGCCTTGAGGTGCTCAAGGAGGCCTCCGAGGCGAACCGCAAGCCCGGTGTCCTCAAGCGCCTGGCGATCGACCTGGATCCTCAATCCCATTTGGAGGTTGAGGTACGGATGACCGTCCAAACACGCTGATCTTGGTAGGAGTTACGCGGTGAAGGTGGGACGCACTTGACAGAGATTGTAGCGCATTGGCTTTGTGGGATGATGCCACTCAATCTCCAGCAGGAGTGCGTCCCACCTGTTGGTAGGATCGGGGTAACTATGGTTCGGATGATATGCCATAAAACATGGTCAAAGGACCTTGATACTGTATAATAATACAAAGGTGCAAGGGTGTGACTTTACATCGTGTCAAGTCAAAAGATAACCTTACCGAAGCAGCATAGGTTCTGTCAAAAGAAAACCTTACTGAAGGGCAATGACCTTCTCCTTTCTTTGGCTAGGGATATGAGATTGGGTGATGAGATCTTCGAGAGGTGGCAACGATGGGATGTAGGTGGTGGGATCGCTGGCCTCAATCATGTCGATGGCCGTAAACGCAGCGGGGAAAAGATCGGGGCGCGCCAAGATTTGATAGACATTTTGAGGTTTCCCGGACTCGGCGAGGGGAAAGCGGAAGAGCTGATCGATACCGGCGTAGATTTGGGTGCGGAGGATCCGAGGATTGATGTCGCGTTTGTGCTGGGTTAAGCGCCGGGTGAGATCCGGATCGAGCGTCTCGGTCTTGAACAAGCGGGTCAACGGTGGCCGGGGAGTGTCATAAATGCGCCGAATGTAGCTGGATCGCTGGTCAGTGGCTGGGACCCGGATTTTGTCGATCATATGCATGACGGGTTGGAAATAGTTGTAGTAGGGCGTCAGCCAGCCATACAGCCGATTGAGATATCGGATCTGG
>DAOTTS010000029.1:0-25239 GCA_034437735.1 Anaerolineae bacterium | reverse complement strand
CCCCCCGGGAGGGGCTAGGGGAGGGGAACACCACGCCCGGCTCGCGAGACTTAACGATGGAAGAGGGGCATAGCAGTGAGCGTAGGAACAACGGCCTCACGCTATCGCCGGTTCACCCCCTCCTAGCCTCCCCCGCAGGGGGAGGAACGGGTGTCACCCTCCCGCCGGGAGGGGTTAGGGGAGGGGGAATCCACGCCCTGCTCACTTGCCTAAACGGTTGCCAAAGGAGATACCGGTGCTTTCGCACACCATTCAGCACGAAAAGGATTCGTCGATACCCATTCGTTTGTTCGTTTCCCATTCGAGTCGGCCCGGCAGCCCCGCGCTACGAGCGGAGTTTATTTTTAGAGGAGCATGGGGAATATGATGGCCCTGGGCCATGCGGCCGGGGTGGCGGCGGCGTTGAGCAGCCGCGAGCGTGTGACGCCGCGCGCGCTGCCGGTCGAGATGCTCCAGGCAGCGCTTCGCGCGATGAACGTGCCGCTGTGAGTTGAGGATGGGTGTTAGGATCCGGTGCAACGCACTTGATCGTTGAATTGTCTCGTGGGCTTTTCTGGTCCTTCAGGTTGTTGAGGGTTGGCGGTTGTGTCCGGGAGTGCATCGCATCTGTCATCGGTTGCGGATGGCGATGGCCTCGGCTACCGCACCCGCTGGAGTGACCAGCCGCCCGTCAGCGCATCCTTGAAAAAGCCCCAGGCGGTGGTGGTGAAGGTGCCGTCGAGCGTATCCGGTCCAACGAGCTCCCCGGTGAAGAAACTGCGAGAGGCGTCCTCGCTCCGGCTGTCGAACACGAAGACGCCTTCGCGGTAGGTGGCCTCGTCCTCGTAGAACGCGCCGCTGTCATCCAGGTAGACGCGGATGTTGTAGCGGTCGCCCTTATCCGGGTCGACGGCTGTGACCTCCAGCCGCAGGGGACGCGGATTATAGAGCTCGGGATCCTGCTCGATGCCGGCGGCGGCTGCCTCGCGGGCCTGGGCCTCGCTCTCCGCCAGACCGGTCCACAGGATGATCTGGGTCAGCATGTCCTCGACGAACTGCAACACGCCGCCCGCCTCCTCGATCTGCCAGCTTCCCTCCCAGACGCCGGAGAGATCCTCGCGTTCGTAGAGCACGCGCACGCGCTGGAAATCGACGAAGAGTTTGGTGTTTCCGCTGGCTGTCGACACCTGGATGCCCATATCTTGCATGCCCGGCGTCAGTGCCGCGGTCAGCGGCACGGGGCCCGCGCCGAAGCGCTTGTGCGTCGTCCCCTCATAGAGCACCGTCCGGCTCCGATGCCCCGGAAGCGTGACGCGGAAGGCAATCTTGCCCCGGTACCGCTCGCCGGGTGCAGCCGTATCCTCCTCGCTCAGCTCGAGCACCTTCGGCACCGGAGACCAGATGTATTCGCTGGTGGTCTCGTCGAAATCGCTGAGATATTCCAGCGTGTAGTCGGGGAAGATGCCCTCTCCCACCTCCCCTTTGACCATCTTCTCGTAATGGGTGCCGACGCCGCTCCAGTTAACCATGGCCGATTTCGCCATATAGCGGATGGCGGTGTAGGCCGCCTCCCCTTCCTCTGCGATGGCGGTAGCATTCTCGCCGGAGTAATACGGGAGGAAAGACCCGTTCTCGTACCGTAAAAAGCGGGCCTGGACACCGGGGTAGTTGGGATCGGCGACGTAGATCTTGCCGTCCTCAATCTTGTACGCGACGATGGCGTGCCCGCCGCTCCCGCTGTAGATGGCGGCGTACTGCGGCTCGCCCGTGAGATGCATCGCGTAGGCGAAGGCGTTCCACGTCAGGCGATCGCTGGTCGTCCCCATCCTCTTGAAAAAGGCGCGGCTCAGGTGATCCCAGTCGACGAGCTCTTTCTGGACCACCGAGGCGAAACGGTAGCCCCAGGAGTCATCCCACTGGAAATCGATCGTGCGATAGCGGTAATCGTTGTTGTCGTAGCGTCCATACAGCGCGGGGTCGCCGGCTCCCACCTTCCTCTCGTAGTAGTACCACATCGCGGTCACCGCCTGGCCCGCGCAGTGCCCCTTCGGCGCGATCGCCGAACCGTGGTTGACGAACTGCCAGTCGTCGATGCCGGGGGCGAAGTCGGTCTCCACCGAGATGTTCTCCAGCAGCTCCCACGGGATGGTGGAGACGAGCATGTCGGAGAAGTGCGAGGTGACGACGGTGACGTGGTCCTCAGCCAGCTCGACGAGCGGCAGCCCCTCCAAATCGCCGGTATGGGGATCGTAGTAGAAGGCCATCGCGAACTCGTCGGGGCGGACGCGGACGGGGATCCGCACCGTCATCGGCTCTTCGGCGAACGCTCTGCCGTTATCGATGTGGATCAGCGGCGTCGCCGGGTTGAACGCGGGTCCAAACTTGTGGCCCTCGATGGAGCGCACGGAGATTTTGAAGCTGCGCTTCCCGTCATAGGCGCCCTCCGGCACGGAGAGGGTCAGCCCGTCGATGGGGCTGCCCGGCTCATCCACAACCCAGGTTCCCCCGGAGGCGGGCAGCGTTTCGGACGTGATAGGCTCGCGTCCGCCCAGCGAGAGGTTGTCGCTGATAGGCTGGGTGAGCTGGGAGAATGCCAGAACCCCGCACCCGATCAAGAAGGCGACCCCCAGCAGGGCCAGGCACCCCCACAGGCAGCCGCGTTGCTTCTTGGGAGCCGATGCGGCGGATGCCGATGCGGCAGGTGCCGGTGCGGCGGATACCGAGGGGGCCGGCGTCGGCACCGGCGGGCGCTGTGGGGCAGGCGGGGGCGGGGTGGAATACGCGGGCGGTGGGGGTGGGGTGCTCGCCGGCGGCGGGGCCGAATGCGCCGCCGGCACGTCCGCCGCCGGCGAGGCAGCCACACGGTGTCCGCACTGCGCGCAGAACTTGGCGCCTGAGGATAACGGTTGGCCGCACTGTGTACAGAATTTAGGTGTTGGATTCATAATTCGCCCTCGATTTTCGCGTCACGAACGCGGACTGCGCGTCAGGTGCGGGGATTGTGCCGGATCTGGCCCTCGCCACGCCGTTTCTCCAACCGATCGCCCACCTGCCAATGGTTGGGCGCGTGCAACTTCTTGGTCTTGCCGTTGTCGCGTTGGACGTAGGCATAGCGGCGATTCTCATAATGCCAATCGCCCTCGTCGTCGTTCACGCGCACCCGCTCCATGCGGATATCCGCGATCCGCCCGGACCAGTGGGAGGCCAGATTGGCGAGCAGCAGGATGAGGCTGAGCACCGCTGCCAGGGCTACCCCGCCCAGCACCATGGGCTCCTCCCGGCCCCAGATCAGGTAGACCGCCACGGCGACCACCATCCAGAGGCCGCCCCACAGGAGCAGATAGAGCAGCGTTTTGCCACAGCCGCCGCCCTTCTTCGCCGGTGGTTGCGGCGCCGGCTGCGGACGCGATGCCGGCTGCGGCGGTGGTGGCGGCGAGGACGCGGGGCGGGGCGGCTCGGCCGCGACCCACTGACCGTTCTGGTAGACGTACCACTGCCCCGTGACCTCCTGGGGCATCCATACCCGCCCGTGGGCGTCGGTGACGCGCAGCTTGTGGACTTCAGCTCTGTACTGTTCCGGAGAAAGTGCGCCTGCGGCGTACTGCTCTCCCAACGCTTGGAAACGCTGTTCAGCTTCGGAGAATTCCATCGTTTGACCTCAATGTGAGATAAGATAGGATTGGGCAAAGAGTATAAATGCGATTGATCGGAAGTCAATCAACCGCCGCCGGAGTCGGCTGGCTTTCTGCGCGGTGTGCGTGTTGCTGTCAATGGAGGATGGGTTAACCTGGTGCAACGCACTTGGTCGTTGAATGGTTTCGTGAGCTTTCCCGGTCCTTCAGGTTGTCGCTGATTGGCGGTTGTGTCCGGGAGTGCATTGCACCGATCGTTGTTTGAGGAGGGGTTAACGCGGTGCAACGCACTTGGTCGTTGAATGGTTTCGTGAGCTTTCTCGGTCCTTCAGGTTGTCGATGGTTGGCGGTTGTGTCCGGGAGTGCATTCTCCTAAATGCGGAGATCTATGGACGCACCGATCGTCATTGTGAAGAGGAGTGTGGCATGAACGCGTTGGGCGTCGTAGGGGGCATCGGCTTGATCATCCTCGGGCTCGGCCTGTGGTTTCTGTCCGGGCTGTTGAACGTGTTGGACCTGCTGCGCGTGGAGCCCCATCGGCTCGATATGCAGATTCGGACCACGTGGATGGGCGCGTTTACCATCCGGCGGCGGGTCATCCGCGGCGTGCAGGGCGTGCAGTACCGCACGCGGGGCGGGGATGTGCGCGCGGGCCGCATCGAGCTGCTGGCAGACGGCGAGTGGGTGCCGCTGGAGACCGGGGCCATCCTCCGCAACCCGGCGCTCCGCCGGGTCGCGGAGGTGATCCAACTCTTCGTCGAGGACGGGAGGACGCCCCGCCTGACCCTGCCGACGCGCGGGCGCATGCAGGTGATGTTGGCCTTTGCCGCGCTCTTTCCCCTGGGCACGGTCAGTTTTATCGTCGGCGTTCTGCAGGTGCTGCGGTCGTTGAGGTGATCTGGGCTGCGATCTTTGCGAGTGGGTTTTAGACGGGATTCACGGGATTTAGGGGATTTTTTGGCTCGTTGAGCCGAGGGCTGTTATCATTCAACAAGGGTCGATTTCGAGACCCGGTGCAAGGCACTGGCATGGCGAAGATAAAAGCGGCGCCTGCCGTTCTGCAAGGAAGCTGTGTATGGATGGGCTCGCTGTGAGTGCCTCGCACCTTTCTGCATAGCAACCGTTTGGTCAAGTGAGCCGGGCGTGGTCTCCCCCTCCCCAATCCCTCCCACCAGGGGTGGGGAACGCCAGTTCCTCCCCCTCGAGGGGGAGGTTAGGAGGGGGTGATCCTCCTGTTGTGCATAGTTGCTCACAAACCTTAAGGGTCACTCTACATGAATGGAGGACGTATGGCAGAGACAACGTACCGCGTGTTCGTGAGCACCGACCTGGGGGGCGATCCGGACGACATCCAGTCGCTGGTCCACCTGCTGCATTACTCCGACATCCTCAAGCTGGAGGGGCTGATCTCCACCACCGGACCGGGCAGCGTGCCGCAGGCCGACCGGGTCCGGCAGTGGGTCCAACGGGTGGATCTCGACTTTTTGCGGGACCGCGGCTACACGGCGTTGAGCCCGGAGGCTGCGGTCCTCGACGTCGTCCGGCAGGGCGCGACCCGCGCCGGCGCGCCGCGCGGCAAGGGCACGACGCCGGGCTCGCGGCTGCTCGTCGAGCGGGCCAACGCGCCCGATCCGGAGGGATTGGAGCGCCCCCTGTGGGTTCTGGTCTGGGGCTCGATGACCGACGTGGCGCAGGCGCTCTACGACGATCCCGGCATCGCCGCCCGCATCCGGCTCTACACCATCGGGTCGAGTAACACGGTCCACGACCCGGAGAGCCGCGACTTCGTCCGGGACGGGATGGACGACCGCTGGCCCGATCTCTGGTGGATTGAGAACGGCATCCTTCCCAAGCTCTCCCACGACACGTTCCGGGGCTACTACCTGGGCGGCGATCAGACCGGCCCGTGGGGTAACCGGGCCTTTATCGAGCAGGTGATCCGGGGCCGGGGCACGACCCACGGCGGCGACTTCGACCAGGTGCTCGGCGACGCGTTCCCCGTGGCGACGTGGCCCGAGGGGACCCTGAAGGAGGGGGACTCGCCCACGTTCCTATATCTGCTTTCCCCGGTGGTCGGCGGGGTGGGCGACGTCGACGATCCCACGGGGCCGAGCTGGGGCGGGCGGTTCCGCCGGCCGGACCCGGTGCGGTTTCCGAACTACGCCGTCGACCTCGACGCGCCCGCCGAGGTGTGCCAGGCGACGATCAACCGCTGGCGGGTCGATTACCTGTCGGATTGGCGCCAGCGGTGGGCGCGGTATGGTGGTGATTGAACCACTGACTCACTGAAGCGACTGACAACCCTGACAGGACGCCGGTGCGCGTCGTTGCCTGGCACACCTCGGCGGCCCAGGTCGACCGCGAATGGGGGCGTGGTCGTGTAGAGACGTAGCACTGCTACGTCTCTACGTCGGTAGCGAGGGTCTTGTTCCAGTGTGCGGGCCGACTTCGAGTGGACCTCGTTTTTGCATCACGATCGCTTATGTGCTAGAATGAAAATATACCCCTTCCTTCTTCGCACTGCACGTTGCTCGTGGCTCTCTTCAATCCTCACTTCACCAACTGGATCTCGCGTATCGTCACGGTGCATCATGGTCTCAACCCAGTAACCTCTCACCGCTGCCTAACACCGACCGGCGTTGTCAAGCTGTCGTCGTTGTCGACCCGGACGCCCGGTACCCAACACAGGCCCTACCCGAAGGGGAGGTGGGCGGGGTTGGGGATGGATGACCGGATCGATCAACCGTGCGGAGGTGATCGATGAGCGGACCCATTGCCTTACGGGGATTGTGTTGTCAAAATCTGCAAAATCTGTCTAATCTGTGGTTCATTCATTCCTCTCAAACGAAAGCTCGGGTCTTTTTCTATTTCAACCGCAGATTATGCAGATTCCACAGATTTTTGACTTGGCTGGCGAGACTTTGTCGTGGTAAGTTGGGGCGTACTGAGTTTTGTCTATTCTCATTAATTAAACTTGCGATTGCGATGGGTCGTCTATGGCCTGCATAGAATAATCTGTAAAATCTGTGGTTTATTTATTCCTTGGGAGCGTTGGTTCACTGAGATCTCCGAAGGGATAGGCTATCCCCGATTTCAGCGCGCACGCCATACGCGGCCTGCTCGGATCGGAGATCCTCGCGAGCCCCATGGTCCCTAGAGTTCCACCTCGCGGAAGCGCCAGACCGCCACGACCACAAAGAGGAGGGTCGCTGCCGCCACCGTCACGACGGGCACCCACGTGGGCGGGCTCTCACCTAACATCAGCGAAGCCCCGATGGACGTCGTGATCTCGCTGCCGATCGGCAGCGCCAGCCCCCACGGCAAGACGTTCGCGAGCGCGGGCACCGCGTTGATCAGGTACTGCTGCCCGAAGAGCAGGGCCAGCGGGATGGCGATGACGCCGCCGCGCTTGTCAAACATCGCGCCGAGCATGACGGTGAGCGCGATATAGAAGAGCATATTGAGGACGACGACGAGGAAGCCCAGCAGAAAACCGCCCACGCGCAGCCGGACGCCCGCCACGTTCAGAAAGATAAAGCCGACGGCCATCGGGATCAGCAGCATCGTGGCCGGCATGCTGGCGGCGTTGGGCACCAACTTGCCCAGAATGTAAGCGGTGCGGGAGACCGGCTTGGAGAGCACCCAGGCCGCGGTGCCGTTCTGCTTCTCACCCACGATGGCGCCTTGCAGAATAATCACGACGGCCACGGTCGGGAAGAGGCCCCCGAACAGGGATAGGAACCCCACGCCCTCCACCGGCTGGATCTCCTGGGCGCCGAACACGACGCCCGCCAGCATCAGGTTGAGCACCCCGCTCCAGATGAGCGCGTGGGTCCACCACGTGGGGGTCCGCCACCACTCCGCAAAGCCCGCCCGCAGGAGGTTACGCAGCCCCCGCCGCCAGCCCCGCGCTTTCACCGGAACAAAGACACTATTGGCCGCCATCGTTTCCCCCCTCATCCTCTTGACCGTCCGCGTCTTGCCCTTCCACCAACTGCACGAAGATATCCTCCAACTCGTAGGACTGACGCCGAAAATCGGTGACGGCCACGTCGGGATCGGCCAGCAGCGCGCGCAGCAGTTCGGCTTCCGCGGCCTCAGGATCCGTGACCGCTACCCGCCACCGGGTCACGTGGTTGGATGCGCCGCCGGGTGACGCGTGAATCTCCTCGATCCACGCCCGGTCCGACACCCGCCCTCGGGCGCGCTCGGCATCGCCCCGGAAGGCCACCGTGAAGGTGACAGCCCCGCTCCCGGTGAGCAGCGACTCGATCGGACCCGAGGTCACCAACCTGCCCCGGTTCAGGATCGCGACGGTATCACTTACGCGCTGGACGTCGTCCAGGATGTGCGTGGAGTAGAAGATCGTCGTATACTTCCGCAGCCGGGCCATCACGTCCAGCACGTCCCGCCGCCCCAGCGGATCGAGCGACGCCGCCGGTTCGTCGAGAATCAGCAGATCGGGGTAGTTGACCTGCGCCTGGGCGATGCCCAGCCGCTGCCGCTCGCCCCCGGAGAATCCGCCGACCGGGCGGTCGGCTCTGTCGCTCAATCCGACCAACGCCAGCATCTCCTCCACCCGCCGGTCGATCTCCGCTTGAGGCCCTTCGAAGAAGAACTTCGCGGTGAAGTCCAGGGTCTTCCGGGCGGTCAGGTGTTCGTAGAAGCGCGGATCCTGTGGGAGGTAGCCGACGCGGCTGCGGATCTCGACGCTGTCGCGCACGATGTCCTCGCCAAAAATGGTGCCGCCCCCCCGGGTCGGCTTGATCAGATTGAGCAGCAGCTTCATCGTGGTGGTCTTCCCGGCGCCGTTGGGCCCCAGGAAGCCGAAGATTGAGTGCTCCGGCACCTGCAGGTCCAGGTCCTCCAGCGCCACCACGTCGTCGTAGATCTTGGTCAGGCCGTGGGTTTCGATCACGTCGTCGGTCAAGGTTGCCTCCTTCTCTTGGGTTGCGGACGTGCGGTAGGGTCGTCGTCGGGCCTTCTGCCGCTTCCGTTATGATACACGATTTTGAGGATTTTTGCCGGGGGATCGCGGCGGTCCCGGGCGTACTGCTTACGAATGGGCGCCTTCTAAATAAGGCTCCGAGGGGATGTGCCATCCCCGGTCTTGCCGCGTACCGCCGGAATGCCAAATCCCTTGGGAGCGTTGGCTGACCTAGCGCTCTGACGCTTGCTTCCCAACGCTCCGACGCTCACTTCCCAACGCTCCGAGGGGATGTGCCATCCCCGATTTTGACGCACAACCTTGCCTCCGCGACCTGCTCGGGTCCCAGATCCTTGCGAGCATGAGGAAGGGGTGATTTTGCTGTTGTGCATAGTTGCTCATAAAACCAAACGGTTACGCACCGAGATACACAGAGTCCGTTTCTGCTGGAGGCGCGCTAGCAGTCTATGTATCCTGCCAGGAATTCTCTGTGAATCTCCGTGTCACGCTCGGGCAGCGCTCGAACGGGGCGAACTCTGTGGTAGACTAACAGGCATAAGGTGATGTGCGCGGTGCGGGGGCACGCCCTCGCCAAGGAGGTGACCGGATGATTGCAACGTCAACGGATAGGAAGGCGATCGGTAGGGACGCCAATCCGCTGATTCAGGATCTGCGCCAATCGCTGCTGGAGGAGATCCTGCGTTGGCTGCCGCCGCTCTCCATCTTTGCCTTCCTCTATGCGTACCTGTTGGCCGACCAGTACTTCGGCTTTCAGCCGGTCTCGTCCCTGATCGCGACGGTGGTGGGGGTGCTGTCGAGCGCCGCGGCGTACCGGCTGCGCACCACCCGCCCCCGTTGGGCCGGGCGTATCTACGTAAGCGGCTTGACCGCCGCCGTGCTCATGCTGGTGCTGCTTGGCACCTCCAAACTCACGATTGTGCTGCTCCCCCCGGTGATTCTGCTCAGTCTGTCCGTCCTGGGCGCCCGCGCCATGGTGGTGACCACCGCGCTCTGCACCATCGCGCTCGTGGTCTTTCAGCAGCGGACCGGCCTGTGGGAGGGCGCCCCGCTGTGGCCGTTCTTGATGGTCTGGCTGACCACGGTGACCGCCTGGATCTCCCAGCGGGGGTTGATCATCGCCGCCGACTGGGCGCTGAGCGGCTACGAGCAGGCCCGCCGGGCCACGGAGGAGGCGCGGCGCCACCGGGGCGAGCTGGCTCGCACGCTGCACGCCCTCGATGAGGCCCACTACCGCCTCCAGCGGTTTGCGGAGCAGCTCGCCGATGCCCGGGATGCGGCGGAGGAGGCCCGGCGGGCCAAGCAGCTCTTCGTTGCCAACGTCAGCCACGAGCTGCGGACGCCCTTGAACATCATCATCGGCTTCAGCGAGATGGTCGCCCTGTCGCCCGAGTCGTACGGCGATGGCGGCGTGCCCCGGCAGTTTGTGGCCGATATGCACCACATCTACCGCAGCGCGCGCCACCTGCGCGGCCTGATCGACGATGTGCTCGATCTCTCCCGGGTCAATGCTCACCAGATGCCGCTGGTTACCGAACACGCCTCGCTGGTCGCGGTGATCCACGAGGTGGCGGAGATGATCCGCCCGCTGGTGTTGCAGAAGGGGATCGCGTTTGACGTGGTGATGCCCGACGAGGTTCCGGATCTCTTTATGGACCCCCTCCGCGTCCGGCAGGTGCTGCTGAACCTGTTGAACAACGCGGTGCGCTTTACGGATGAGGGCCGGATCGCCATCCGGGTCGCGATCGACGCGGACGTCGTGCGGGTTGACGTGGAGGATACCGGTCCGGGCATTCCGGCGGAGCGGATCTCGGAGCTCTTCGAGGAGTTCCGCCAGCTCGACCCCTCCATGAGCCGCACGCACCAGGGGTTCGGGCTGGGGCTGGCTCTCAGCCAGCGCTTTATCCAGCTCCACGGGGGCCGGATGTGGGTGGACAGTGTCCTGGGGGAGGGAAGCTGTTTCCACTTCACCCTGCCGTTGGATCCGGGGGCGAAGCCATCCGCCTCGGCGGTAGCGCGCCCGCTCGCCGGCACCCGCGAACCGTCCCAGAAGGCCGTGCTGGTCACCACCGAGGATCCCCTGGTGGTCAACCTGCTCAAGCGCCATCTCGATGGGTATCAGGTGGTGGGTGTGCCTCACGAGGACCTGGAGCGGGGCGTGCGGAAGTATCTGCCGCGCGCGGTGATCGTCAATGACGGGATGGGGGATGGGCGCGAGGGTTTCACGTTCGCGGCCCAGGAGGGTGGCGGGCTCCCCGAACGATATCGTCTCCCCCTCGTCCACTGCGCGCTGCCCGATCCGGCGTTTCTGCGGGCGTCCCTCGGCGTGGATCACTACCTGATCAAGCCGGTCACCCGGGCGCGGGTGCTGCAGCTGCTCGATGCGTACGGCGATGCGGTCCGGGACGTGCTGATCGTCGATGATGATGCTCAGTTATTGACCCTGCTGTCCCGTATTGTGCGCAGCGCGCCCCGCGACTACGCCGTCGACCTGGCGTGTGGGGGCAGTGAAGGGCTGATGCGCCTCTATGCCCATCCGCCAGACCTGGTGCTGCTCGACCTGATGATGGAGGACGTGCCCGGCTTGGACGTGGTGAAGTATATTCGGCACCAGCCGGCGCTTCAGGACGTGCGGATTGCCATCGTCTCGGCCCGCGACATGCCTAACGATCACGTGGAACTGCTGCCCGAGAAGGTCCTTTCGCTGCGGGGCCCGGAGACCTTTACCGTGATCAATCTGCTCAACGCGCTCAAGGCGATGCTGGACGTTATCCCCCCGCCCGCGCCGCCTCCTCCGCCCGCGCCAACGCCTTGAGCAGGTCGCCCTGCTCGATGGGCTTCTTCAGGTACGCAAACGCGCCCTGCTGGTAGGCCAGCTCCGGCTGGGCCAGCACGCTGCACACGATCACCGGCACCTCGGCGGTGTCCGGTCGGGCCTTGAGCGTCTGGAGCAGTTCCCACCCGTCTTGGTGCGGCATCATCAGATCCAACGTGATCAGGTCGGGCTGCGTCTCCTCCAGGGCCGCCATGGCCTGCGCGACGCTTTCCGCGTGGATCAGCCGGTAGTGATGACCCACCGCATACCGGCGGAAGAGCGCGAATAGCGATGCGTTGTCGTCGACGACCAGGACGGTCGTCTCCTCCTGTATCGGCAGCACGATCTGCACGCGTTTGGGACCGGCGGAGGGCTCGTCGATCCGCAGCTCGGCGTCCAGGGCGTGCACTAACGTCTGAATAGGCGGCTGATTGAGTGCGTCCGCCAACGCCGGCGCGGGGTCGCCGCGCGCCGGCGGCTGGGTGTGGAGCCTGAGGCCCACCAGGACCCGGGCCGCTTCGGGGCTGGGGGCCACCTCAAAGGCAAGGTGCCGGAGCGGTACCTGGGTGAGCACCTCGGTCGTCAGGGTGATCAGCGCCTGGCGCAGGAGCGTCCGGTTGGCGATGGCGAGGATCGTCGTCGGGGGCACGTCCACCGTCACGGCGACCTCACGCTCCTCGGCCAAGGTGGTGAGCATGGGCATGAGCTCGCGCACGAGGTCGTTGACGGCGATGGACTCCCGCTGTTGGGCCAGGCGGGCCGCTTCGTGCTCCAGGAGATCCTCCTGCTCCTTGTCCTCGCCATCCTCCTGAGAGGCCAATAGACGATCCTCGACGATGCTGGCGATCGCTTCAATGGCTGCGTTGCGGTCCCGGCGGAGCTGCCGGCGGCTGATCCCGATAAAGTCGGCGACCTCCTGCTGAGACGTGCCCTCGACGTAGAGCCCGAAGAGGATCGCGTAGGGACGCCGCTCTGGCGCCCGGAGCGGGACGTTATCCCCGGGGCTGAGCTGCTCGATGGCGTCCAGCAGGATCCGCCGCAGCTCCTTGGCCCGGGTCTGGGCCTTCATCTGCTCGGGCTGGATGAGGTCCTCGGCCAACGGGTGCCGCTGCAGGTAGGTGTAGTCGTAGAAGTTGGCCAGGAGATCACGAATTTGTTTGATCAGGTCCTCTTGATGGTTGTCGTTCACGGGAGTTGTGCCCTCCGTCCGGATCGATAGTCATTACTTCAAAGAAGCTCTGAGTCCCCGTCCCCTCAAGGGCAGGCTTCGCACTCCTCGGGGACGGTTTCTGCAAAGCCCCGACGCTTCAGATCTCTATGAATCAGGGAAACGCCACTATTTCAACTTACGGATAATTGCGTCCATATCCGTTCATGTCCGCAGGTTGTCCAAAACCTGTCCAAAAACACCTTGATCCCCATCCGGTAAATTGTCATAATGATAGTATATAGAGAGATGCGTATACGCAGCGGATCACGTATCGTTTGGGTTTCACGCGTTGCTCTACGTGGATGATACCACAACTAGCGACAGATTGGAGGAAACTTGACCAAGACGACCACGATCAACCAGCCAAAGGGCGGCCTGGGAATCTTTCAGAAGCTCCGGCGTCCCAAACCGTCCACGCGCGAAGCCATTGAGTTCTACCTCGTCATTGCACCCTGGGTCATCGGCTTCCTGTGCTTCACGTTCGGGCCCATGGTCTACTCCCTCTTCCTCTCGATGACCAAGTGGGACATTGTGGGCGATCCGCAGTGGCTGGGGCTCGGCAACTACCAGAAGGCGTTCTTCAAGGACGATCTCTTCGGCAAATCCCTCAAGGCCACGGCGATCTACTCCTTTGCGGGCGTGCCCCTGCGGCTCACCGCCAGTCTTATCCTGGCGCTGCTGTTGAACCGAGCGGTCAAGTTCCGGAACTTCTTCCGCACCCTTTTCTACACCCCCTCGGTGATGAGCGGGGTCGCAGTGTCGCTGCTGTGGATGTGGGTGTTCAACCCGGACTTCGGGGTGATCAACTCCATCCTGGCCAAGGTGGGTATCCCGGGGCCGGGGTGGGTCTATTCCGAGCAGTGGGCGCTGCCGTCGCTGATCATCATGAGCCTGTGGAGCGCCGGGAGTGGGATGATCATCTTTTTGGCCGGCTTGCAGGGGGTGCCGCAGGCTCTCTACGACGCCGCGTCCGTGGACGGCGCCAATGCCTGGCGCAAGTTTTGGCACGTCACGTTCCCCATGTTGACGCCGATTATCCTGTTCAATCTGGTGACCGGCGTCATTCAGTCGTTTCAGGTTTTCACCCAGGCGTTTGTGATGACTGGCGGGGGGCCGGCGTACGCGACCTACTTCCTGGTGCTGTACATCTACAACTCGGCGTTTGAGTTTCTCCGGATGGGCTATGCGGCCACGCTGGCGTGGATCCTGTTTGCCATCGTCCTGGGGCTGACGCTGATTGTCTTCAAATCTACGCCGATGTGGGTCTATTATGAGGCGCAAACGGACAACTAAGTAGGTAAGAACAAGTATCTTAACACTGCGCATAGCCCCCGTCCTTGGGGGCGGTCTGCAAAATGAATGAAGAAGCTTTTACGGAGTTACTCAGGGGGCCATGATATGAATGACACGATTGTCGATCGCGTTCCTTTTCTCGAGCGGATGAGCGTGAAGAAAATGATGGGGGACCTCTTCACGTATGGGGTGCTCGTGGTGCTGGGTATTGTCCTGATGATCCCGATGGGGTGGATGATCTCGACGGCCTTGAAGCCGATCGAGCAGGTCTTCGACTTTCCGCCCTCTTGGATCCCCAAGCCGATTACGATCGAGAACTTTTGGCGGGGCTGGACTCGCGTGCCTATGACCCGGTATCTGCTCAACACCATGTTTATCACCCTGGTCGCGCTGGTGGGCACGACGCTGTCGTCGTCCTTCGTGGCCTATGGATTCGCCCGCCTGCGGGCGCCGGGCAAGAATATCCTGTTTCTGCTCCTCCTCGGCACGATGATGCTGCCCCAGCAGGTGACGCTGATCCCGAACTTCCTGCTCTTCCGGTGGTTGGGATGGCTGAACTCCTATAAGCCGTTGTTGGTGCCGGCCTTCACGGCCGTGCCGTTCTTCGTCTTCCTCCTGCGGCAGTTCTATATGAGCATCCCGACTGAGCTGGACGAGGCGGCGCGCATCGATGGGTGCAGCACGCTGGGCATTTTCTGGCGGATGATGCTGCCCCTCTCGAAACCTGCCCTGGCGACAGTCGCGATTTTCATCTTCTTCAACCGGTGGAACTCGTTCCTGTGGCCGCTGATCTATCTGCGCTCGCCGGATAAGTATACCTTGGCCATCGGGCTATCATTTTTCCATTCGCAACAGGCTGGGGGTTTGACGCCGTGGAACGAGCTGATGGCCGCGACGTTGCTCGTGGCGATCCCGCCGCTCCTCGTCTTCTTCCTGGCGCAGAGTTATTTTGTTCAGGGTATCGTGCTTACCGGCATTAAAGGATAACGGAGGGTGCGCGTCTGGCGACGTGTCTAACGAAGGGAGGCATCTTTGGATTGCTGATGAGGACAACCAGGGAGCAGGTCGAGCGATTGAGCGTCATTGCTGAAACGTTGTGAGGTAACGCAAGTGAGGAGAATACCCATGCGAAAACTATCGAGACGACATTTCCTTCGTCTGGCAGCCGTTGGCGCGGGCAGCGCGTTGCTCGCCGCTTGTGGGGGTTCCACTATGCCGGAGGAATCCCAGGATGAACCCGGTCAGGACGAACCCGTTCAGGAGGCGCCCGCCGCTGAGCCCGTGCTGATCACGTACCAGAGCTGGGGCAATGAGGAGAAGTTTATCAGCGAGCAGCACTGTGTGGCGGATCCCTTTATGGAGCAGCAGGATCGGATCGAGGTCGAGTACTCGGGGCTGGCGTGGCCGCAGCACTGGCAGCGCATCTTGACCGGCATCGCCGGCGGAGATCCCCCAGACGTCTTCCGGATGGAGTTTTGGAAGGCCCACGCCTACTATTCCCGTGGCGTCTGCCAGGCGCTGGACGCGTACTTTGAGGCCGAGGGCATCATCCCCGAGGAGGAGTTCCTCGACATCCAGGAGCAGAGCGTCTATGAGGGCAAGTGGTACGGCACGCCCCGGGGCGCTACCGGCAATCACATTATCTACTACAACCGCGACATGTTCGATGATGCCGGGATCGAGTGGCCGGAGAACACGCCCGATTGGACCTGGGAGGACTTCCTGGACATCGCCATGGAGTTGACCAACGTCACTGGCGATATCGAGACCGACGTCTGGGGCTTCGACTCCTCCAAGATCACCAATGACTGGAACGGCGGGCAGGAGTTCGCCTGGGGGTGGGGCACCGCTCTCTTCGACGAGGAGTACCGCAAGTCCCTGATCAACACCCCGGAGGCCATCGCGGGGCTGCAGTGGCTTGCAGATCTGCGCAATGAGCACGGCGTGGCGCCCCAGCCGGCCCAGTTGCCGGAGGGCATGGGCGACGCCTTCCTGGTCGGCAAGGTGGCGATGAACCAGACCGGCGGCTTTATGATCAACACCTACAAGGTTATCGAGGACTTCGACTGGGGGATCGCCCCGATACCTAAGGGCAAGGTCCGCCAGGTCGCGTTCAGCAAGCCCAACGCCACGGTCATCACCGCAGCCAGCGACCATCCCGATGAGGCCTGGGAGCTGCTCAAGTTCATCAACAGCGAGCAGGTGAATAAGTGCGAGGCCAGTGAGGGCCTCTGGCCGCCGAACCTCCAGCGGGTGTTGACCTCGGATTGGTTCCTGACCCGTGAGGATGCTCCGTACAATATGGCGCCTACGGTGCCCGGGCTTCTCTGTGACGGCCAAGCGCCGCAGCTGAGCCCCTTTGCGGCGGAGTGCCGTTCGATTCTGCAGAACGAGCTGGATCCCGTCTGGCTGGGTGACGCGACCATCGCCGAGGTCGCCCCCGGCATTGAGGAGACCATCAACGAGCTGTTGGCGTCTGAAGAGCCGCCGGAGCTCTCCTGATCGTCATAGGATCGGGTGTGTCAGGCAGTGTGGCGGGGGTATCCCCGCCATGCTGCTTCTGTGTCAGTTTCTTTAAGGGTTCGTGGAACTATGACTTCCCAACGATGACGCGTCTGGCCCCCGTCCTCGGGGGCGTAGATGCCCGAAAGGGTGCGGCAGTGCGGGAGCTTGTTCTTTGGCAGACCCTAAGGTCTGCTGTGTTGAGAAAAGAGGCTCGATGAACGCGGACGCCCCGAAGCGCCCCAACGTTGTCTTCTTCATGGTGGATCAACTGTCGGCCCGGTGGCTGGAGGCTGCCTCGGAGGGGATATGCCCGACGCCCAACCTCGACCGGCTGCGGGCGCGCGGCGTGACCTTCACGAACGCCATCACCAGCAACCCCGTCTGTATGCCGACCCGCGCGACCCTCGCCACCGGGCTCACGAGCCGGGGGCACGGCGTGCTGGAGAACGGATACCGGCTCGATTCGGCGCTGCCGACGTTTATGCAGGCCCTACAGGCACACGGGTGGCGGACGGGCGCCTTCGGCAAGGTGCACCTTATACCCCAGTATGCCGGTCTCTATCCTGACTACGGGCCTTACGGGTTTGACGTGATCGAGATCGCGGAGGACGCCCGGGGTGGGGCGTGGCTCGACTGGGTGGCAGCGGTGCACCCGGAACACTACGACGCGGTGCTTTCCACGATCTGGTCGACCTCAATTCCGGACTTTGCGGCCTACGGGCCGGACCGGATCGATCTTCGGCCCCGCATTGAGGCGGCTCACAAAAGGTACTGGCCGCCCGATCCGGAGACATCGAAGTCCCGGCGGCTGGCCTACTCACTGCCGTTTCCCGCTGAGGTCTCGCAGACCGAGTGGATCACCGCCCGCGCCGTCGAGTTCTTGCGGGAAACGCCGTCCGATCAGCCGCTGTACGCACACGTCAGTTACGTGCAGCCCCATAGTCCTTTCTGCCCGCCGGGCGAGTATTTGAAGCTGGTGGATTGCGACCGGATCCCCGAGCCGGCCCCGGCCGAGTGGCTGGACGACCCGCACGCCCCCAGGTACTTCCGGGATACCGACCGCTACTTCCGGCCGAAGGAGTCGGTGGACGTGGACTGGCGCACGGCGCGCCACTATTACTTTGCCGACCTCGTGCATCTCGACCGGCAGCTCGGGCGCGTCCTCGACGTCCTGGAGGAGACGGGCCGTCTGGCGGACACGTACGTCATCTTCCTCTCCGACCACGGCGAGCTGCTGGGCGATCACGGGTTCCTCGGCAAGGAGGAGCGCCACTATGACGCCTGCATCCGCGTGCCCTTGATCGTCTCGGGGCCCGGGCTCGAGGCCGGCGTGGTCCGCGACGAGCTGGTCCAGCACGAGGACGTCTGCCCGACCGTCTTCGATCTCGCGCACCTCGATCCGCCGCGCTTGCCGACGATGGGGCCGCACCTCGCCCCGGTGCGACCTGCGCAGCTTCGGGCGCTGCCGGGGCGGTCGCTGCTGCCCCTGTGTTGCGGGGAGGCGGTGACCGGTTGGCGCACTGCCGCCTACAGCGAGAGCTACAACGCTATCTGGTCGATCACGCCGGGCGACTGGGCGCGGACGGTCCGCACCCATCAGTACCGGTACACGATCTATCCGGCCAGCAACGGGGAGCAGTTGTTCGACCTGAGGGCCGACCCCGGCGAACAGCGGAACCTCGCGGCGGATCCCGCGTATACAATGGTGCGCCGGACGCTGCGGGATAGGCTGCTGGAGCTGGTGATCATGCAGGATTTTCCGAAGACCCGCCGTGAGTTGTTCGCTCTGGGTGTCTACTGAGCTGGGGCGTCTCCTTTGGCTCGGTTCCTCTCCCACCAGGTGAGGGGAAGAGTTTCTATGGACCAAGCGACACCAACGATCGTGAAAAGGGTTGGTAGTCGGTACTTAAGTGCTGTAGCCTAACGGCGATGAATCGGCCACTACAAACCCGTTCTATGCTTTAAAGAGAGGACGTGCCTATGACGAAGCCTAACGTGATCTGGATCTACTGTGACGAACTGCGCGCGGACGCTCTGGGGTGTTACGGCAACCGGTACGCGGAGCTGGATACCCCCAACCTGGACCGGATCGCAGCTTCCGGGGCGCTGTTTCGTAACTGCTTCTGCAACTCGCCCGTCTGCGTCCCATCCCGGACCAGCGTGCTGAGCGGTCTCTACCCGGAGCAGACCGGTGTCTATCACAATGAGGGGTTCTGGTCCAACTTCCGCCTCGAGGACCCCCCCGTGCTGATCCCGGAGGTGTTCGCCGAGGCGGGCTATGTCACGGCTAATTTCGGGAAGGTCCACATCCCCTACCAGCTTCAGCCCTGGATGGCCGGCGAGCCCGGTCGCATCGGGTCCGGATTTGCGCCGGACCGCCGGCTGGGGACCGATCAGATCCGGGCGCCGGGCGCGCCCATGACCCTCGGCGGTCGCTATCCGGCGGACGAACCGTATGCACCGGCGCAGAACACGGACAACGCGCTGGCCTGGCTGATCTCGAATGAGGGGCCGTATTTCGCTCGGATCTCTTACCTGCAGCCGCACACGCCGGTGCTGCCGCCGCCGCCCTACGACACCCTGTACATGGACGAGGACTTCTCCCGGCGGTTCCCCCAGAGTCCCACCGCGAGTCTCTTCGAGCGGCGCTTCGCCGAGATCGTGGGGGGCGCGGAGCTCTCCGACGAGGAGGTCTTCAAGGCCCAGGCCTACTACTACGGGCTGGTGAGCTGGCTGGATCAGGAGATCGGGCGCCTGATGGAAGCGCTGGAGGAGGCCGGCACGCTGGAGAATACCATCCTGGTCTTCGGGGCCGACCACGGCGTCTCCCTCGGTGAGGGGGGCGGGCGTTACGAGAAGCACACCTACGCACCGGAGGTCCATCGCGTCCCGCTGATCTTCAGTTGGTCGGGGCGGATCGAGGCGGGTCAGGTGCGCACCGACATCTGCGAGTGCCTGGACTGTGGGCGGACCCTCTTCGACCTGGCGGGCCTCGAGTCGCCGGCGCAGTTCAAGGGGCGCGCGCTCTTTGCTGACCCGGCCCCTGAGGCCGTCTATGCGTCGATCGGCTTTGGGTTTGCGGACAGCCTGGTCTTCCCCAATATGGGGGTGAAGGGCGGTGGTTACGTCGACGACCACGGATGGCCGCGGCGCACCTGTGTCCGCACGGCGCGATACCGGCTTGACAAGAACGTGTGCCTCGACGGCGGCCCGGTCCCGGCGGCGGATGAAGATATCTTCCTGGCCGACGTCTTGGACGATCCGCTGGAGATGGAGAATCTAGCCGGCGACCCGGCGCACCAGGACATCGTCGCGCGCCTTTCCGCCATGATCGATCGCCACGTCGCGGGCAGCGTTGAGGTGCCGCACGCCTACGTTGAGGGTCAGAAGCGATACTAAAGGTCCGCCAATTCCAAAATCACGAACAGGTGCGAGGCACTTACGGGCACAAACGTCGAGAACAACCTACCTCCAAACACCGTAAGGCCATCGACAACGCACTGCGTCGTAAGTGCCTTGCACCAGGTTGCCCATCCACGAGGTCCAACTGAGAGACAGTCTTAACATTGCTCACAGCCCCGTTTCGGAGGGGAGACTATCTTAACACGGCTCACAGCCCCCGTCTCGGGGGCGGTTTCCAACGCAGAGACTTTCGTAAAACGGCTCATATACACGGCCCCCGTCTCGGGGTCGGTCTTCAACGCGATGAGAAACTTATACGGCGTTACCCAGGTCCAACTTAGAGACAAAGGAGCGTGCCATGCGGATTATTCTCTTTGACATCGATTGTCTGCGCCCGGATCATCTGGGCTGCTACGGCTATCACCGGCCGACCTCCCCGAACATCGACGAGATCGCCAGCGAGGGGATGCGGTTTGAGAACTACTACTGCGGGAGCTCCCCGTGCCTGCCGTCGCGGACGGCGTGGTCGTCGGGCCGGTTCGGCTTCCGGAACGGCGTCTGCTCCAACCATGGGGAGGGGGCCAAGTTTCACCTCCGTACCAAGCGCTACGGGGGACCCGAGCCTGCGCAGGAGCCCCTGATGCGGCAGCTGCGCCGGCACGGGTACGACACGATCAGTTTCTCCAACTTTGCGGACCGCCACAACGCCATGTGGTTCATGCGCGGCTGGAGCGAGTACCACACCCCCAACCTCAAGGGCGGTCTGGAGACGGCGGTGGAGGTGAACGCGCCCCTGATGCGCTGGCTGAAGGCCAACGCCACCCGGGAGGATTACGTGCTCCACATCAACTACTGGGACGCGCACCGGGTCTACAAGATGGACGCTTCGTGGGCCGACCGCTTTGACGGCATCCCGGTCACGCAGGCATGGCCGGACGAGGCGGCGGTCCAGGACCACCAGTCGATCGAGGGGCCCTTTACGGCCCAGTGGCAGTTCCCCGGCGGCGTGAGCAACTACCCGCTCATGCCCGACGGCGTCGCCTCGCGGGCGGACTTCGAGCACATGGTCACCGGCTATGACGCCGCCATCGCCTACGTCGACGACCACCTGGGCCTGGTGCTGGAGGAGCTGGACCGCCAGGGCGTGTTGGACGACGCCGCGATCATCGTCACCGCCGACCACGGCGATGCGTTCGGCGAGCACGGCATCTACTCCGACCACGTCTGTGCGGACGAGTGCATCCACAACATCCCGCTGATCGTTCGCTGGCCCGATCACACGCCCGCTGATGCGGCTTCGGACGCCCTCCTCTACAACGTCGACCTGGCGCCGACGCTGTGCGACCTGCTGGGCATGGACGCGCCGGCGGACTGGGACGGGGCGTCGTTCACGGAGAACCTGGCGGGGCGGCCCGGGCTCGATCGCGAGTACCTTGTCTGGGATCACGGACTTTATACGGTGCAGCGCGCGGTGCGCACGCGGCAGCACCTGATGGTGCGCACCTACGATAATTTCGGGTACCGCTTCGCGCCAGTCGAGCTCTACGACATGGAGTCGGACCCGTATCAGACCACGGATATCAGCGAGGAACATCCGGACCTCGTCGCGCAGTACAGCGCGTATATGGCCGAATGGATTCATGACCAGAGGATGAAGGGGGACTGCATCCCGGATCCGCTGCAGGAGATCCTCCGGGAGCGCGGGGATGCGATCAACAGCGACGTGCAGTGGGCGCCGTTCCGGGCGCACTTCAAGCGTCCCCCGGCGGATGAAGAAAAGAACGACTAACTGTCCCCCAGGGATCATGATAACACAACATCACAAGGAGGTTTGCGGTGAATGAGCTTTTTGGTATGAACTTAGGCTTGGGCGGCATTGCGTTGCTATCGGACGCGGAGACCCGGTCGATCTCGGCCGAGAATCCGGACGGCGAGCGCGCCGGCGGCGCACGGGCGGTCCCGGATGCCGACAGCCCGGCGTCGATGTTGGGGAAGGGCTGGAAGGTACGCCCGTGCATCACCCTGGAGCCCAACAGCACCACCTGCCTGGCGGACATCGAGGGGCCGGGCGTCATTCAGCACATCTGGATCACGGTGCGCCCAGAGGCGTACCGCGACACGATCCTGCGCGTCTACTGGGATGGGGAGGCGTCCCCCTCCATCGAGGTGCCGTTGGGCGATTTCTTCTGCAACGGCCACGCGCTGCGCTATGACGTCAACTCCATCCCGATCTCGGTGAACCCCTCCGGTGGGTTCAACAGCTACTGGCCCATGCCCTTCCGGGAGCGCGCCCGCATCACGATCGAGAGCCAGCACGAGGAGGAGATCCAGGGCTTCTTCTACCAGATCGACTACGCCCTGAAGCCCGTACCGGACCGGGCCGCGTACCTCCACGCACAGTGGCGGCGGTCCATGACCTCCCGCGAGGTGCCCGAGCACGTCATCCTTGAGGGGGTGGAGGGCCGGGGCCACTACGTCGGTACCTTCCTGGCGTGGACGCAGATGTCCAACGGGTGGTGGGGCGAGGGAGAGATCAAGTTTTACATGGACAGCGACACCGACTATCCCACGATCTGCGGCACGGGCACCGAAGACTACTTCTGCGGGGCCTGGTGCTTCAACGGTGAGACCTATTCCACGCCGTATTTGGGCTATCCGCTCTACCGCAAAGAGCCCGGCGAGGTGCCGCGCCACGGCCTCTATCGCTGGCACATCCTGGACCCGATCCGCTTCAAGGAGGATTTGAAGGTCACGATCCAGGCCCTGGGGTGGTGGCCCAACCGCAAGTTCGAACCGCTGACGGATGACATCGCGTCGGTCGCCTACTGGTACCAGACCGAACCGCACGCGGCGTTCCCGCCGTTCCCGCCGGTCCACGCCCGCTGGTCGCGGTAGCGTGTCGACCTCAAAGGGGGTGCTGACGATAGACGCCGGACAATGGACGAAATCGTGAGGCAGCGCCCCCTGATCCTGTCTCCTGTTCTTAGGAGATTCCAGAGGACGGCTAGGTGCGACGCACTCCCGTCCACACCCATCAAGGATCCGCAACGTGGAAGAACAAAGAAGCTTACGGAGCCCTTCAAGGGTCCAGTGCGTTGCACCGGGTTTCAACCATAAGCCTCACATCTGAACCACTGAACGATTGAAAAACACTGAAGTCACTGAACGAGTCCCGAGGGTATAGTTTCCCCCTCTCCTAACCCGCTCCCAGCAAGGGGGGGCGTTCCCGTCCCTCCCCCTCGAGGGGGAGGCTAGGAGGGGGGGGAGCCTACGATGATGCATAGGTGCTCACAAACCAACAGGCTTACCCGTCCGCGCAGGCGGACGTTCGGCCCCTCGGGGGCCTTGCCAGCGTACTTCAGTGCGCGTCGCCCGCTAAAGCCGCACCCCCATCGCGTCCAGCGCCTCCTGCACCAGCCGCACGTCCAGGGCCCTCGGCAGCGTATGCCGCCGGGCGCAGAGCGCCGCCGCAACCCCCGCGCCCTGCCCGATGGAGATCATATTCCCCATACTCTTGCCGCCGTAGTGGCCCAGCATCGTCGCCGAGCTGCACCGGCCCGCCACCAGCAGCCCGTCGACGACCTGCGGCAGCATCGCCCGGTACGGGAGCCGGGCGCCCTGCCGGATCGCCGTGTAGGGCCGCTGCTCGCCGACCGGGTCGCTGCCGCCGTACTTGATGGCGACCGTGTCCTCGAAGTCGGTGCCCGCCATCACGTCGTCGTTCGTGAACTGTTACACGCCGACGAGGCGCCGCGTGTCCCGCGCCATCGCGTAGCCGCCGGTGCGCATCAGGTGCGCGTCCTCCAGGCCGGGGATCCCCCGCTCGCGGGCGAAGCGCACGAAGTCCAGCGCCTGGTCGATGGCCATCCGCTCCACCATGGTCAGCGTCGCGCTCTGCGAGCAGTCCAGCTTCAGATCGAGGGAGGTACCGCTGTTGATGGAGACGACGCCGGGGAGGGTGGTCTTGTTGAACCCGGACGGCGGGTCTCCTGGTTGTCCTTGAAGAGAAAGTTGATCTCCATCCACATCGCCGCGGTGGCCGTGCCGCCGAACTGGCTGCGGGCCTCCAGGATGAGCGTGTCGGCGCCGTTGATCGCCGCGGCCAGCGCCGCGCCGATGCCCGCCGGTCCGCCCCCCGCCACGATCACGTCGTAGATGTGGTCGGCATCGGGGCGGCACGCGTACGTTGGGTCAGGTGGGGTGTTCATCGTTGCCTCCGATTCGGGCTGAGTTGATAGTTTTGAGTTGGAAGTTGAAAGTTTGAGTCATAAGTCATAGGTCGAAAGTCTTTGTTATGGTAGGTGCGAGGCACTCCCGGCGATGTGGTCCAAGACAGAGCAATCTGGAAGACCGTAACATCTTACGGGCCAGGGTACCGTGCTAGTGCCTTGCACCGGGTTGGAACGACCACCGTCGCATCCCACGAAAAAATCCCTGAAAATCCCTCTTCATCCGTGAGCCCCTGCCAGAAGCACCTACTGCCCCGTGACCGCATCCACCTTTCGGAAGATATGCATCAGCCGCTCGCGGTCGGCCTCGGGGAGCGGCGGGCGCTCGAATGAGGCCAGGTTGGCCGCCAGGTGCGCCGGATTGCCGGTCCCGGAGAGGATCACGTCCGCGCCCGGCTCGGCGCGGCAGAAGCGGTAGGCCGCGTCCGGCAGGCTGACCGCGCCGCCCTCGTGGATCAGGAAGCCCAGCGGGTCGTCCCGGTCGATATCGGCCGGATCGAGCTGCCCCTTCTCGATTAACTCGTCGATCACCTCGTTGAGCCGCGCGCGGTCGCTCAGGGCGTGCCGCACGGCGAACATGATCAGGGTGCCGACGCCCTTCTCCATTGTGATCGGGAAGACGCGCTCCCGGGCCGACTGGTTGAGGAGGTTGAACCCGACCATCACGACGTCCCACACGTCGTCCTGCAGGGCGCGCTGGAGCATCGCGTGCCCCGGATCGGCGTTCCATCGCTCGCTGAGGGCCAGGTGGCGGAGGGTGCCCGCGTCCCGCAGGCGCAGCAGGGTGGGGACCACGTCGGCGTACAGCGTGTCGTAGTCCTCCAGGATCACGCCGTGGAGGTGGTAGACGTCGAGGGTGTCGGTGCCCAGCCGCGCGAGACTCGCCTCCACGCTGGCCTCCACGTCCTCGGGCGTGATGGGCTCCCAGGTGCCCTTCTTGGTCGAGATCACCAGTTGGCTGCGGTCGAAGCCCGCGATCGCCTGCCCGACGATCCCCTCGGTGCCGTAGGCCTCGGCGGTGTCGATGACGTTGACCCCGGCCTCCAGCGCTTGCCGGACGATGGCCACCGACTCGGCCTCGGGCTTGCCCGCCCGCTTGCCGACCCGGCTGGGGCCCCCGCACCCGATGCCCATCTCTGTGACTTGTAACCCCGTGCGTCCTAATGTCGTGGTATCCACACGCTCTCCTTGGCTTCAGTGGTTGATTGGGGTCATTATAGTGGGATTCC
>DAOTTS010000028.1:0-6608 GCA_034437735.1 Anaerolineae bacterium | reverse complement strand
GCTCAAGCTCTACTACTGGTACCGCGCGCCTGACCGGATCGGGGTCGTGGATCTGGAAACCGGCGAGTTTGCGCGGGAGATGAGCGGCGGGATCCGGCAGATGAGCCCGGACGGTAAGGCGTTCGCGTGGAACTGCAACGACCCCGCGTATGGGGAGGGGCGCGGCATCTACTTGATGGCGGAGGACGGCTTGGACGTCCGCCGGATCGTCTCGACGGAGGCGCTCTACGCGCTGACGCCCAATCGAGACGCCTTTGACGTGGCGGATATGTGGGTTCAGAACACCAAGTGGCGGCACGACAGCGCGTACATCATGTTGGCCTCGCGGACGCCCAAGGGGGCGGTCAATAACTACTACAAGCACATCTATATCGTGAGCCGCGACGGCTCCGAGGTGTGGTGGCTGACCGATTACGGGCACCATCACAGTTGGACGCCCGACGGCACCCAGGTCCTCTACTGCGACTGGAAGCAGCGCGATCGCTTCGAGGGTTTCCCGCGTGAGGAACCCCGCCTCTACCTGATCGATGCGGACGGCTCGAACCGCCGAATGGTGCTGGACGAGCCCGTGGCGGGGCACCCGCTGATGGATCCCACCGGCACGAGGATTGTGACCTGGGATCGTAAGGGCGTCATTCTCGTGTGGGTCGATCGACAGGAGGTTGCGTACCTGGCGACGTTCGGTGAGGGCTTTGAGATGTCGCACCGGGGGACGCATCCACACGCCGTGTGGAGTCCGGACGGCACGCAGATTCTGTATAACTCGGCGCAGACGGGCCATAGCCAGATCTACATGATCCCCACGATCGAGTAAAGAGCTTGTAGTCGGCGATTTATCGCCGTTAGGCGCCTACGACGAGCCCTACGTCTTATGTGTTTCAAGAATAGGAGCGAATATGCCTGCGAGCCCGAACATTCTTTTATTGCACTGCCATGATCTCGGCGATCACCTCGGATGCTACGGAGATGACTCGGCGATGACGCCCAACCTCGATCGGCTGGCCGAGCAGGGCGTCCGTTTCGAGCGCTATTTCGCGGCTTCCCCGACGTGCAGCCCCAGCCGGGGCGCCATGCTGACGGGGTTGATGCCCCACCGCAACGGACTGATGGCCCTGGCGAGTGGGGGCCATTGGGAGGTCGATCTGGACGTGGCGACGTTACCCTCGTTGCTGCAACAGGCCGGCTATGCCACCGCGTGCTTCGGGACGTGGCATATCAGCGCTGAGTTCTGGGATCGCGGCATTGAGGTGGGGGACCAGGACGCGGACCTCGAGCGGGCGACCGACCGTGCCATCGGCTACCTGGAGGCACGGTCTGAGGATCGTCCCTTCTTCCTGATGGTGGGATTGGCGAAACCTCATCTCCCCTGGGAGACGCCGGGGCCTGCAACCGATGGGATCCGGCTGCCCGGATATCTGGACGATACACCCAATCCCCCGGCGGTCCGTGAGGAGCTCTCCCGGTTCTATGGGGAGGTCCAGCGCATGGATTGGGCGATGGGCCGGGTACTCACGGCGTTGGAGGCTCGCAATCTGGACGAGAACACCCTGGTGATCTTTACCTCCGACCACGGCATCGGTATGCCGCTGGCTAAGGGCACGCTCTACGATCCCGGGATCAAAATCCCGCTGATCATCCGGCGTCCGGATTCGACCTCCGATGGGCGCAGGTATGAGGGTCTGACGTCCAACGTCGACCTGCTGCCGACCGTGCTGGAGGCCGTCGGTGCAGAGGATCTTATGCCCGATGGCATCGACGGTCAGAGTCTTTGGCCCATCATCACCCGCGATGAGCCCGTGGCTCGTGACTATGTCTTTTTCGAGCAGACGTGGCACGATTTCTACGAGCCTATCCGCGCGATCCGGACGGAGCGCTACAAGCTCATCCGTAACTACGAACCGGGGATCGGCTGGCAGGTTGCCGCCGATATCCTGCAGACTCGGACGACCGACGTCATGCGCGAGAAGTTGCGGTCGTGGCCGCGACCCGAGATCGAGGTTTACGATCTCCAGGAGGATCCTTGGGAGCGTAACAATTTGGTCGACGATCCGGCGTGCCGGCCCATAAGACAGAAACTCGAGACCGCCCTGGAGGCGTGGCTTGTGGAGACCCGGGATCCCATTGTGGACGGTGTGGTACCTGCACCTCCGGGCTATTGGGAGCACTTCTGCGCCAAATCGGTGGGGCCGGGCCGCCTGCCGTCCGCGCGGGGGCGTGACGATTGGGTGACGGTGCGCTGGCCCCCGGGCGCGACCGAGCACCGATGTGGGAACGATACCTAACGCAACGTTGCAACCAGGAGAGGAGCGATTGTGAGCGAGCGACCCAACATCGTCTTTATGATGCCCGACCAGCTTCGGGCCGACTTTTTGAGCGCCAACGGCGCCGATTTTATCGAGACGACGCATATTGACAGCCTCGCGGACCACGGCGTCCGTTACAGCCGGTGTTATTCGCCCCATCCACTCTGTGTGCCGGCGCGGACCGCCCTGCTCACGGGCATGGATGGGATCAAGAACGGCGTGCTCGACAACGGTCACGCGCTGCGGCCCGATCACCAGGACTGCGGCATTGAGACCTGGCCCGAGGTCCTCTCCCGGCACGACTACACCACCGTGGCCGTGGGCAAGATGCATTTCTATCCCTGGGAGGCGCGTTGGGGATTTCAGCACCGCATTATCGCCGAGGACAAGATATGGATCTACATCCAGGATGACTATCACCACTTCCTGGAGGCCCACGGCTATCACAAGACCTTGGGATATGAGAAGGACGCTTACCACGAGAACTTCGGCGCCTTTATCAGCGATATCCCCTGGACGTACTCGGTCGACCACTTCGTCGGCCAGGAGGCGGCCCGGTGGATTCGGGAATACGACGAGGACGAGCCCTTTGCCATGATGATTGGGTTCCCGGGGCCCCATCACCCTTACGATCCCACTCCGGAGTATGCGGCCCAATTCTCGCCTGATGCGATGCCGGCCCCCATCCCTGAGGTTGAGGAGGATACGGCCCTGATGAGCCGGGCCTTTGGCCGGTCGCTCAAGAACCCCTCCTCGAAATCCTGGTACGCCTTTAAAAATGATCGGATGCCGACCCGAAAGGACTATCGGCTGCATCGTGCCTATTACGCGGCGCTCATCAAGCAGATCGATGAGGAGGTGGGGGCCGTCATCGATGCCCTGCGCGATAAGGGTATGCTGGATAACACCCTCGTCATCTTCTCCAGCGATCATGGGGACTATCTGGGCGATCACGGTCTGGTGAAGAAGGGCTCCTTCTTTGAGGGCGCTGCCCGCGTGCCCATGTTGGTGCGCGCGCCATGGATCGAGGGGGCGACGGACTATAACGGCCTCGTCTCTCTGACCGACGTCACGGCGACGATTCTGGCGTGTGCGGGCGTCGAACGCCCCTCCACTATGGTGGACACGACGCCGCTGCCTGCCTTGGAGCTCACCGATGAGCCGGCGCGCGAGCAGGTGACGGGTATGCTCCGTCAGGGGTGGATGCTGGCGCGGGATCGCTGGAAGTTGGTCAAGTACGGGGGCGGGGGGGATATGCTCTTCGATCTTGAGGCCGATCCGGAGGAACAGCACAATCTCGTCCGCGCCGCCGAATACGAGGACGTGTATCGCGCCTTGGATGCTGAACTGACCGGAAAGGTGATGGCGTCGATCACCCTCGGATCGGCGGACCGGGAGCTCTATAAGCGGTCGCTTTCGGGCAGCCGCTCCTTTGGCCGGCCCGGTTGGCCGCGCCCCTATCCCACCGATATTCGGGACGTGATCTAGGGAGGCGACGTAGGAGTCCCATCAATCTTGCTCAAAGGAGATCGTCAGATCTCCGTGCGGATCTGGCGATCCGCTTCGAGCAAGAAGAGAAGGATTCCGAAGCACATGATAAACACCTGTCCCTGATTTGACATTTCAATGCTCTTTTGGTATGATGTACTCAGAATCCTGGATACAGTCCTCACTATACCTCGTGGACTGGCTGGATGCATGCGATAGAGGAGGCACACATGAGCCTGCGCCAGGGCTCCCTAGGCCCGATCGAGCAGCGTACCTTGAGTGACATCGTGACGGCTCGGATGCGCCAGGCGATTGGCGATTATCCAGGGTGACCTGGAACCCGGTCTCCGCCTCACCGAGCCCAACCTCGCCAGCTCGTTGGGGGTCAGCCGCAGCCCGGTCCGCGAGGCGATCACCCGGCTGAGGAGCGAGGGCCTGATTGTAGGGGCGACGACCAATTACGTATGGAAGCCTAAACGCGGGGACGTCGACGAGATCTTCAGCCTTCGCACGGCTTACGAGTGCTTGGCTGCGGAATGGGTCATTCGGGGAGATCGCGTGAGCGAACGGGATTATAAACGCTTGCAGGCATAGATCGACCGCCTGGGTGAGATAACTGAGGATCCGGATACTTTATCCTCCATCTCGCTCATCGAGGCGGATGAGGAGTTCTACGGCTATATCTGCCGTAAGTCCGGCCACACACGGCTGAACGAACTGTGGAAGCGGAATATCGCCCGGCGGCGGATTCTGATGCACTGCTGCATCCGAAGTCGTGACCGGTTGGAGACCGCGAAGCGTATGATCGCGGGACACCAGTTCATTCTCGATCAACTCCGGGACGGGAATCTAGCGCGGGTTCAGGCTCGGCATAGGGAGGTCAATGAACGGCGCGCCGAGCGCATCAAGGCGAATCTGGTGGCGTCCTGTCGGGTGAACGGACCGGATGTGAAGGCGTAGGAGGTCAAATCGTGCCTAAACCATCGCAGCTTGACACGTGGATTGAAGGCGGATCGTTAGCAGCTCTCGATGAGCGTGTTGTGCTCACCGATGGCCCTCGACCCGGTATGCCGGCGCTCCAGGTGTCGAGCAGACCTTCGGACGAAGACGCCGTCTGGGTACCCGTTAACCTGGATCGGTCTCTGGGTCAGCAGGGGGCGATCAGCCTGTGGATTTGTCCTGACCGGTCTTATCAAAACGGCGAAGGCCGCGAGCGGGTCGATCATAGGGTGATTGACGTCCCCGGTGTGGCCGTCCTGGATTTTCACCAGGCGCCGGCCGCGTGCAGCCTCACCTGGCGGTGGGACGACGACCGCGTGCCGGGGGTCGACGCGATGCGGACGAACCTTCCGGAGCTCCCCGGCGGTGAGTGGTATTACCTGCTCTATACGTGGGATGCGGATGTGGGTTGTTTCGACGCCTACTTTAACGGCACGCCCCAGCGTCTGCCCGGGACGGAGGTCGCGCCCTGGTCGATGCCGGAGCCGGCACAACTTGCCGTCCTGGTGGGAGCTTTCCAACAGGGTCCGATCACCGTGGAGCCCCGCTACCTCTCCCCTGAGGAGGTGGAGGCCCGCGACCTGCACGGCTATCGAGGCCGTTGCAGCGCGCTGCTGGGCCGGTTCGGGGACGTGGCACCGCTGGACGTGGAGGGTCGATGGGGTGACCTGCTTTACAGCTCTCAGCTCGATAGACCGGAGAGTGCCGCGGGCTGGGTGATGGAAGGGCCGGGCATCGTCACCTTCGAGGAGGGCTGGATGCGGATGGCGTCCGAGCGCCCCGACGGCCCCGAGGGTCACATTGTCCATTGGTGTCCCGAGGATTTCCCGAACAGCTACGTCGCCGAGTGGGAGATCCAGCCGGTCTCCGATTACGGCCTTTGCATTGTCTTCTTCTCGGCTCGGGGGGCACGCGGTGAGGATATCTTCGATCCCGATCTCTCGGAGCGCACCGGGATCTTCTCGCAGTACACGCGGGGCGACATCGTCAGCTATCACGTCTCTTACTACGCCAACACTCCATTCAACCCCGGGCGGACCGCGTCCCACTTGCGAAAGAACAATCATTTTTACCTGGTCGATAATGGCCGTCCGGGCATCCCGCCGGGGTCCACGGATCCGCACCGGATTCGGGTTATCAAATGTGATAATCACATTCAGTTTTGGGTCGATGGGGAGGTCGTCATCGACTTCACCGACGATGGGGAGCGATACGGACCCGTGCATACGGGTGGCAAGATTGGATTGCGGCAGATGCAGTGGATGGTGGCTCAGTATCGGAATTTCCGTGTCTGGGAACTTGAGCCGTCTTGAGCGACCGCGACGAGAAAGGAGCCGCTTACTGAACGAATGAAAGATGGTGTTGGGGACTCTGAGGAGAATCGGTCATCGCTTGAATTTAATGAAACTTGTATCACTAGGGAATTTGGGAGGATTAGAATGAGTAGGAAGAAAATATCGCGTCGCGAGTTCTTGCGAGTGTCCGCGTTAGCGGCCGCAGGGGCGGTGTCGGCTGCATGTGCAGGACCGGCCGCCACACCTGAACCTGAGGAACCTGAGCCAGAGATGGAAGAGAAGGAACCGACCCCAGAACCGGAACCGACGGCGACGCCTGAACCTGAAGAGGATGAACCGGAAGAGGAAGCGCCCACGCCGGAGCCGGAACCTGAAGAAGAAGAAGAGGAAATGAGTCTTGAGGCGCCGATGCTCGCCGAGTTGGTGATGGCGGGCGAGCTGCCGCCCTTGGAAGAGCGGCTGCCCGCGACCCCCATGGTGATCGAGCCCTGGGAGTCCATGGGCGAGTACGGCGGCACCTGGA
>DAOTTS010000027.1:0-17367 GCA_034437735.1 Anaerolineae bacterium | reverse complement strand
TCAGCGCCGCATCCCGTAATGGGCCACCTTGAGGGTGAAGTAGAACGTACTTCCAATCCCCACGGTGCTCTCCACCCAGATTCGCCCCCCGTGCCCCTGGACGATGTGCTTGGCAATCGCCAGCCCCAACCCGGTGCCCTCCTCGGAGCGCGCGCGATCCGCCTTATAGAACCGCTCGAAAATCCGGTCGGCGCCCTCCTCCGGGATCCCGATACCGGTGTCGGTGACGCCGATGACCACAGCCTCCGAGGCCTCCCCGCCGTCCTCCTCATCCTCCGGCTTGTACCGCCGGGCGAAGACCGTGATGGCCCCGCCGGACGGTGTGAACTTGATCGCATTGTGCACGAGGTTGGTCACCACCTGATGGATGCGTTGCGCATCGGCCCGAACCCGAGGCATATCTGCGTGAATCGAGATGTTGAGATCGACCCCTTTCCGATCCGCCTGCGGTAACAGCCGCTCGACTGGCTGCTCGACCAGCTCGGATACGGGCACAGGCTGTGTCACCAGCGGCACCCGCCGCGACTCGATGCGCGAGAGCTCCAGCAGCTCCTCAACCATCTGCGCCAGCGACGCTAACTCGGTCTGCATATGCATCAAAAACCGGCGGGCCGCGGGCGGGTCTTCGATCGCGCCATCCTGCAGCGTCTCCACGACCAGCGCCAGCGACGCCAGGGGGGTGCGCAGTTCGTGCGAGATGTTGCTGATGAAATCGCGTCGGACCGTCTCCAGGCGCCGCACGTGGGTGAGATCCTGGAGCATGATGAGATACCGTTCCCGTGCCCCCGGCAGCGGCGTGATGGTCACGTGCAGGAAGTTCCCGTAGAGCGAGGTCTCCACCGTCTCGTTCTGCTCCTCACCGGTCTCATAACAGCGGCTCCAGAGTTCGATCAAGCGGTGGCTGTAGGCAACCTGGGAGAAGCGGCGGCCCAGCGCCCGCGCCTCCTCATACTGGAGGATGCGCGACGCCGCGGTGTTGAAGAGCTCGATGCGCCCATCCTCGTCGGTGATGATCACCCCATCGGCCATCGTCTCCAGCACGGCGGAGAGCCGGCTGCGTTCCAGGCCCAGCGTCGAGACCTTCTCCCGCAGTTGGTCGGCCATATGATTGAGGGCGCGGGTGAGCTTGCCGATCTCGTCATGGGACGTGGGCAGAAGACGCATACTCAGATCCCCGGTCGCCATCCGCTCCACCGACTTCGTCAGGCGCTCGATCGGGCTGGTGGTCTTTGAGGCGATGTAGGCAGCCAGCAGGATGGAGAACGCCGAGGTCACGCCGCCGGCTATCAAGATCGTCTCGCGGAGCTGCCGTATGCTCTCCTGGACCTCGTCCAAGGGCAAGGCCAGCCGGACCCAACCCTGGACCACCCCCTCGGTCTCGATATTGACCGCCGCGTACATCACGTAGCGCCCCAGGGTGTTGCTATACCGGATCGAGGTTCCGTATCCCTCAACGAGCGCCCGTTGAACCTCCGGCTGGTAGAACTGCGAGCCCATCTCCGCACCGGACCGGTGCGAATCGCCCCTCACGGAGCCGTCCGAGGCGATGATGGTCACCCGGCCGCCGAGGACGTCCGCCCACGTCCGGGCCAGCCGCTCGATCTCGAAGCGGTCCATCCCCGTACCCGGCAAGCACTCCCGGAGATTGGTCGCCATCAGCCGGGCCTCGGCGACGACCCGGGCCTCCAACTCATCGAGCTGAGTCTGCCGCACCTCGGAGGAGATATAGAGCACGAGGCCCAACATCGTGATAAGGATCACGACGATATACGGGACCGTAAGCCGCCAGCGGAGGGAGGAGACCATGCTCACACTTCAAAGCGATATCCGGCCCCTCGAATCGTGATAATCCGCTTGGGATCGGCCGGATCGGATTCAATCTTTTCCCGGAGCCAACGGACGTGGACGTCGACGGTGCGACTCCCCCCGCTGTAGTCCCATCCCCAGACATCCTCGAGCATTTGATCGCGGGAGAGAACCCGTCCACTGTGCTGCACAAAGTAAGTGAGAAGCTCGTACTCCTTGGGTTTGAGCGCCAGCAGCTCGTCATCCATCTCAACCTCGCGACGCTCCAGGTCGACGGTCAGGTTGCCACTGCGGATCACGTTCGCCTTGGCCTCGTCACCCTCCTCCGCGGCGTACTCCTCGCGGAAGAGCCGTACGCGACGAAGCTGAGCCTTGACGCGCGCCAGGAGCTCGCGCATACTGAACGGCTTGGTGAGATAGTCGTCGGCGCCCACCTCCAGGCCGACCACCTTGTCAACCTCGTCCCCTCGGGCCGTCAACATCACGATCGGGACGTTCATCTCCTGCCGGAGAATCCGGCAGACCTCAAAGCCGTCAATCCCCGGCAGCATGATGTCCAGCAAAATGAGATCCGGGGTCTCCTCCCGTGCGATCTCCACGGCCCGAGCCCCATCCCCGGCCGACAGGACCGTATAGCCCTGCTTGTCCAGGTTATACGCCAGGGTCTCCCGAAGGACGAGCTCGTCCTCGACGATCAGTATTCGTTCCGCTTCCGCCATTCCCCCTCCTCATCCCTCTGCGTCTTAAAGAACGTTTGCGTATGACGCGCGCGTGCGGTTACGACGCCTTTCGATAGTGGACGTCCGGCAGGTCGCGCAGCCGCGCCGCTGCCTGCTCCGCCGTCAGATCCCGCTGGGGTTCTGCCAGCATCTCATACCCAACCATGAACTTCTTTACCGTCGCGGAGCGCAGCAGCGGCGGATAGTAGTGCGCGTGCAGTTGCCAGTGCGGGTAGCTCCCCTCGTCGTTCGGCGCGCCGTGCCAACCCATCGAGTAGGGGAACGACGTCTCAAAAAGATTATCGTAGCGGATCAAGAGGGCTTGCAGCACCTCGCTCAAGGCATCGCGCTCCTCGTCCTCCAGGTCCGGAAGTCGCAGCACGTGGCGGCGGGGCAGGACCAGCGTCTCGAAGGGCCACAGCGCCCAATAGGGTACCACCACCAGCCAATGCTCGTTCTCGACCAGGATGCGCACCCGCTCCTCCACCTCCAGCGCCGCGTAGTCGATCAGCATCGGCACGTCGTGGGCCTCGAAGTAGGCCCGCTGATGCCGCTCCTCCTTATGCACCTCATTCGGCAGGGCGCTCCCGGCCCAGACCTGCCCGTGGGGGTGGGGATTGGAGCACCCCATCATCTGGCCCTTGTTCTCAAAAACCTGAACCCACCGATAGGTCTCGCCGAGGTCCGAAATCTGGTCGCTCCAGACGTCAATCACGCGCCGGATATCGGACGTCTCCATCTCAGCCAACGTCAGGTCGTGCCTCGGTGAGAAGCAGATCACCCGGCAGGTCCCCTGCTGGGTCTCGGCCTTGAGCAACGGATGCGGATTGACCGTGACGTCCGGGGTATCCGGAAGCAAGGCCGCGAAGTCGTTGGTGAAGACGAAGGTCTGCTCGTACGCCGGGTTGGTCGCGCCCCCCGCGCGCTCGTTCCCCGGGCACAGGTAACAGCCGGGATCGTAGCGTGGGCGCTCCTCCTGCGGCGGCTTCTCCGTCTTCCCCTTCCAGGGACGTTTCGTCCGGTGCGGTGACACCGTAATCCATTCGCCCGTCAGCGGATTGTATCGTCGATGTGGATGATCTGAAGGTTTGAACTCCGACATGCCCCTCTCCTCCCTTGCTCGTGTGATGAACCCCCGTGCGCTTCCCCTCACTATGTGGCGACCGGAAAGATGCAACGTCCCTTTGTTCCCGGTCTTCACCCTCCATATTATAACGATTTCTCAACGCAATGCATGGGCCAACCCAGACGGCCCGGGCCGGATCGCGTCCCTTTGCCGGTTCCCTACAGATTTGGGAGTTGCTCAAAGCGCTGAGCCCCATTATCATGTCTATACGTGAACCGAGCGTCATCATCGAGGAGGTAAGACGCTATGCCCATAGACACGATAGGACGGTGGTTGATCGGGGTTGGTCTGGTCGTCGCGGCAGTCGGGGTGATCTTACTCGTGGCCGGGAACATCCCCTTCCTGCGCCGCCTGGGCCAGCTGCCCGGCGACATCAACTACGAGAGCCCCGACAAACGGGTCAGGATCTGGATTCCTATCGTGAGCTCGCTGCTGGTCAGCCTGGTGCTGACCCTGATACTCAACCTCATTGCCTGGCTGATGGGTAAGCGGTAGATGACGACGCCCATCGAACCGTACTCGTGACCTTAAGAGGCTGTAGGGCTAGAAGCATGATGGACAAGGAGCCTAGTGATGCGAACACAACCGATCTTCCGGCGGCTCACGCTGCCGCCCTTTGTTACCCCTCCCATCTCGGCGTGGGCGACGTTGACCTTGGAGGCCGTTCATACCCAACCGGTAGGCCCGGCTCATACCGTGACCGTCGAGTCGGGCCGGCGGGGCACCTGGGTCCTACGGTTCTACCCGCAGATCGACCTACCCCAGGGCGCCAAGGTGGCCTTCCGCAAGATTGAGAATGAGTTCCGGTTTGACTACATCCACCAGGACACCTGGCCCGACGCGCGCGGGTACGTCACCGTCGAGGGCCCCGACGGGATGGCGCTGCCCTTTGCGTGCGACACGGCGCTGAAGTCCGCCATCCCCGCCGTCGTCACCCTGCCGGCGGACTGGCCCAAGGAGCGCCCGATCACCGTCCGGATCGGCGATCGGCGGTTTGGTGGCGCGGGGGTCGCCGTGCGGACCGCCGTCTATGACAGCGCCCACATCGAGATCGGCGTGCAGATGCCGGGGACTGAGACGTGGCGCGCGTGCCCCGAGGCCACGCTGGCGGTCAAGGTCGTGCCCTGCCCGCCCGTCCACCGGTTCTACGTCTGGGCCCCGTCCACCGCGCAGCCGGGGGACGCGGTCAGAACCCTGGCCCTGCCGGTGGACGTCAACGGCAATCCGATCTCGCTGCCGTCCTCAGAGACGGCGACGATCCATGTTGAGGACGAGAAGGCCCGCCCGGACGCCGTGATTCCGATGACGCCCACCTGCACCCACACACTCCAGGGCGAACCGATCCTCAAAGGCGCGGGGATCCAGCGGCTTCGTCTCAGGACGTCCTCGGGCACCACCGGGATCAGCAATCCCATTCACGTGCGCGAGGACGGGATGCACGTCTACTGGGGTGAGTTCCACAGCCACGGCTACGACGCGGTCGAACTCAACGTCCTCAACGACTCCACCCATCCCACCAAAGCCTACCTTTACGGGCGGGACGTCACCCGCCTCGACTTTATGGCGATGAGCTCCCACATCTTCCGCCACGACCCGGAGGCCGTGAGCGACTGGTGGGCGCTCTACCGTGAGGCCGCCCAGGCGAGCGACGCGCCCGGTCACTACGTGCCCTTCCTGGGATGCGAGTGGCGGGATCAGATCGAGCGTGGGGGCGACCGGAACCTCATCTGGAAAGACCTCGACGCCCCCGAGCCCGATCCCACCTGGCGCATCGACGACGTCTACGCCCACCTGCAGGCCCAGGACGCGATGGCGACGCCCCACGTGGGCGGGGCCATCGCCCTCCCGTACCACCACAACCCCGAGGTTGAGTGGCTCTGCGAGATGGCCTCCGGGCACGGCAACTTCGAGTGGTTCGGGCAGGCCTACCTCCAGAAGGGCTACAAGATGGGATGGATCGGCGGCTCGGACGGTCACAACGCCACGCCCGGGCACCCACGCATCGTGACGCAGAGCGGCGGCCGCTTCGCCAACATCCTCCGCCGCCGGGACGCCGGATGGGCCGGCGGCCCCCTGCTGGCGGTCCGCGCGCCGGCGCTCACGCGTGAGGCGCTCTGGGAGGCGTTCCGCGCCCGGCGCGTCTATGCGACCACGGGCGCACGCGCCCTGGTCGACTTCAGCATCGACGGGGTGCCTATGGGCGGGACGCTCCAGGCCGGTGGCCCGGTGACGGTCCGCTACGCCGCGCACGGTACCGCGCCGATCGAGCGGGTCAGCCTGATCCGAGGTGCGTACCGGCGGGCCCAATGGGCGATGGACGGGCTGGACGTCAGCGGGCAGCTCGTCGACGAGCCCCCGCCGGGGGAGACCTACTACTACCTGCGCATCGCACAGGTCGACGGGGAGCTCATCTGGACCTCCCCCATCTGGGTGACGGCCTCCAGTCAGGGCAGCGACGACTCCCTCCCGGCGTGGAACGAGCCGGTTGCGATCGACCTCGCCGCACTCGGGGAGAACGCGGCAACCCCGCACCTCGCCGACCTGCTGCACTACCTCCGCACCGAGGAGCGCGCCGAGGCGTTCACCGACGTGACCCCCTACCGGGTCGTGCACGCGCCGGTGGGCAGCTACGCCGTCTTCCTCTGCCACCTGCGGGGGCGCCGGGCCCGGATCCACTGGTTCTACGAGTTCGAGCTGTCACGGATCCGGATGGAGACCGGATGGGTGCACTACGGCCGCGAGCAGATTATGAACCAGCCGTGGGCCCGCCCGCTTTATACCAACCAGATGATGCTGTAGCCCGACAGTCCCCGGCACCGCCGAAGTGCGGTGGTGCCGGGGACTGTCGGGCGGGGACTGTCAGATACCTTAAGGAGAACCCGCATGACCAACAAGCACCGCGCCTGCCTGGACGTCTACCCGCGCGTCGTCCGGGCGGGCCAATCGACCACCATCACGATCCGGCCGCGCTACGCCCACTGCCGTCTCGATGACGCACCCTACACCGCCGCACTCTTTCCCATCGAGGGCCTGCCCACGCAGACGAACTGGCGACTTCCGCTGGAACTGGAGCCAGAGCTCACAGAGGAGGGGCTCCAGCTCACCGTCCCGTTCGAGACCGAACAGGAGTATGCCCTCGTGCTCACCGGGCACCGCGCCCAGGAGATCGAACGGCGGTTCTACGCCCTGGACGAGGACCTCTTCGGCCTCCGCCCCTACAAAGGCGACGTCCACACACACAGCAACCGGTCCGACGGCCGGGAGTCGCCGCCCTACGTCGCGGCCTCGGCCCGGCGCATCGGACTGGACTTCGTGGCAGTCACCGATCACCGGCAGTATCCGCCGTCCCTGGAAGCCATCGCAGCCTTCGAGGACGTGCCCATCGACCTGCGCATCTATCCGGGCGAGGAGATTCACCCACCCCGGCTGCCGATCCAGGGCAGCGGGCAGGAGATCGGCAGCCCGGTGCACATGATCAACTTCGGCGGGCGCTTCAGCATCAACGCCCTGATGCGCGACGAGGAGGCGACCTACACCGAGGAGATGCGCGCCATCGCCCGAGGGACGACGGACGTCCCCAACGGCTTGGACCCCGAACCTTACGCCGCCTGCGTCTGGGCGTTCGATAAGATCCGGGAGGGCGGCGGGCTGGGCATCTTCTGCCATCCCTATTGGTTCACCCGCCACCGGTACGACGTGCCCAAGGACCTGACGGATATGATCTTCGAGCGCCAACCCTACGACGCCTTCGAGCTCATCGGCGGCTATCACCCGTCCGAGGTGACCTCGAACCACCTCCAGGTGGTCCGCTACTACGAGGAACAGGCCAAGGGCCACCGGATCCCCGTCGTCGGTGCCAGCGACGCGCACGGCTGCGAGACCGGGGAGCTCTTCGGCTGGTACTACACCCTCGTCCTGGCTCCCACCTCCGACCTCGAGGATCTGATCGGCGGGATCAAGGGCTTCAAGTCCGTCGCCGTGGAGGCCCTACCCGGTCAGGCACCCCGCGCCTACGGACCGCTGCGCCTGGTCAAGTACGCCCAGTTCCTCCTTCGCGATGTGCTCCCCGAGCACGACCGGCTCTGCCGGGCGGAGGGCGACGCGATGCTGGCCTATCTCGCGGGTGAACCGGAGGCCCTGTCCCAACTCGCCGCTCTGCAAGGTCGGGTCGCGGCCTACTTGGCGCACGCGTGGCGCCCGTCCTCCCCCCGCCGGGGGGAGTTAGAGGGGGGCTAAGCCTCGTGCAATCCTTGTATCGAACGGAGGATAGGACTCGGAGTATAAACCAATAGCCAGCTCGCCCCCCCTTAATCCCCCCCGCTGGGGGGGAAATGAGGAGTGGGGCAAACCTGCTCAATCCAAGAAAGGTCAGAACCAATGACACCCAAGCCAACCATACCCTATGGACGACGTTCAGTTCCCCTGGACCTGGAGACCTCCGCCGCCGTGACGTGGATCCATCCCAACGAGGTTCCGGGCGCGAACGATCCCACCGAGGAGATCCAGGCGGCGCTGGCGGCCCCGCTGGCGGATTATGCGCTCCCATCGTACGGCGAGGCGCGGTCGGTCGCCATCGCGATCAACGACAAGACCCGTCCGGTGCCCCACGACCTGCTGCTCCCGCCGCTGCTGGCGCGCCTCGCCGCGCGGGGATACCCCCCCGAGGCGATCACCTTCCTCATCGCGACCGGCACCCACACGCCGATGCCGCCCTCGACCCACCCCCAGGTGGTGCATCCAGGCATTCTGGACCGCTACACCGTGGTCTCCCACGACTGCGACGCGGAAGACCTGGTTGATCTGGGCACCACGGAGCGGGGCACGCCGGTCCGGGTCAACCGCCGGTTCGCGGAGGCCGACCTCCGCATCGTGGTCGGCAACGTGGAGCCCCATCACTTCGCCGGTTTCTCCGGCGGGGTGAAGAGCGCGGCCATTGGCCTCGCCGGTCGGGAGACCATCACCACCAATCACGCCCACCTGATGGATCCCCGCGCGACCCTCGCACGCTTCGCGGACAACCCCTTGCGCCAGGACATTGAGGAGATCGGGCGCCGGATGGCGATCCACGCCGCGCTCAACGTCGTGATGAACCGCCACAAGGCGATCGTCAAGGCGTGGTTCGGCCCGCCGCGCGCCGTCATCGAGGCTGCCATCCCGGAGATCCGGCGAATCTACGAGGTGCCGGTCTCCGAGCCCTTCGACGTGATGATCACCTCCCCCGGCGGCTATCCCAAGGACATCAACCTCTATCAGGCCCACAAAGCGGTCTCGTGCGCCAACCGGATCACCCGCGAAGGCGGGACGATCATCCTCGTCGCCGCGTGTGAGGACGGCGTCGGAAGCGAGGGGTATGCCGCCTACATGGCCCGGGGGTTCCCCACCCACGAGGCGGTGATGGCCCAGTTTGTACAGGAGCCCTTCCGCATCGGGCCGCACAAAGCGTACATCTTCGCCCGGGACGCCGTCACCCTCAACGCCATCTGGGTGGTCTCGGATATCGAGCCGGCGCGGGTGCGCCGGCTGCTCCTGACACCGGGGACGATCTGGGAGGCGCTGGACGCCGTCGTCGCCACACTTCCCACCGCAGCGCGGGTCGGCGTCATGCCCTACACCAACGCCACCATCCCCCATCTCACGCAGCGAACCTAGGCTGATCTCAACGCAAGCTCAGAAACTTGACCTCTCCACGTTTTGCGCGATGATGCGAAATGCACGACCCTACGATGATCCAGTGATCCTTACTAAAGACTGAAGGAGTTTGAACGTATGCCAGACCTCAACGAGAACCATATCGACCGACACGGGCGCCCCTCCGACCTGGAGATCACCGACGTCCGCATTGTCAACCTGAAGGGCATCCCCATGCGGGTCACCCTGATCCGCATCGACACCAACCAGGGCCTCTCCGGTTACGGGGAAGTGCGGGACGGCGCCAGCGCAACCTACGCGCTGATGCTCAAGAGCCGCATCCTGGGCGAAAACCCCTGCAACGTGAACAAGATCTTCCGCAAGATCAAGCAGTTCGGCCACCACGCCCGTCAGGCCGGCGGCGTCTGCGCCATCGAGATGGCCCTGATGGACCTGGCAGGCAAGGCGTACGGCGTGCCCGCCTACATGCTGGCGGGGGGCAAATTCCGCGACAAGATCCTCTGCTACAGCGACACCCACGCGGAGCCCGATGGGCACACCATGGGCAAGCGCCTCAAGGAGCGGATGGACCAGGGCTTCAAATTCCTCAAGATGGATCTGGGCATCAGACACCTGCGGGACGTGCCGGACTCGGTCATCGGGTTCCCCGATACGCTGCACAGTCGCGACATTATGCACCCCTTCACAGGCATCCAGATCACCCAGAAAGGCATTGACTATCTCTGCAAATACGTCGACGAGGTGCGCCGCGTGATCGGGTATGAGATCCCGCTGGCGGTCGATCACTTCGGGCACATCGGCCTGGAGTCCTGCGTCCGGCTGGGGCAGGCCCTGGACCAGTTCACCCTGGCGTGGTACGAGGACATGATACCCTGGCAGTTCACGGACCAGTACGTCCAGCTCTCCGAGTCCGTCAATACACCGATCTGCACCGGTGAGGACATCTATCTCAAGGAGAACTTCATGCCGCTGCTGGAGGCCCGCGCCGTCTCGGTCATCCACCCCGATCTGGCCTCGTCCGGCGGGATTCTGGAGACCCAGCGCATCGGCGACGCGGCTCAGGCGCACGGCGTCGCGATGGCGATGCATATGGCGGGCTCCCCGATCGCGGCCCTGGCCTCGGTCCACTGCGCCGCTGCCACCGAGAACTTCCTGGTGCTGGAGAACCACTCGGTCGACCATCCCAAGTGGAACGAACTCATCGAGGGGCTCCCCCTCCCGCTGATTCAGGACGGCTACATCCAGGTGCCGGAGACCCCAGGGCTGGGGTTCACCGATCTGAACGAGGCGATGATCCGCGAGCACATCGATCCCGACCGGCCCGGTTTCTTCGAACCGACGACCGAGTGGGACGCCGAGCGCTCCCACGACCGTCTCTGGAGCTGAACGACTCGTCAGAGACCAAAGGTTTCGGGAAAGGAAAGGCACTTTCCTCTAAACCTTTGGTCTCTCACTTCGCCGCGCTCCGCCTTGCGAAACCTGCATCTCGTCGTAGGATAGGGGTACGTCCATAAGCAAAACCCAACCCACAAGGAGGGCTACGATGGGATCACACGAGACGACCCTACATCTGGATCCAGGAATGTTCACCCGCGCGGAGCGCGTCCTCGTCGAGTCGGAGGGGCCGGACCGGGCGCTCTCTGCCTCTGCCTTTCGGTTCGAGAGCGGCGTCTGCGGGCTGCGGCTGACCAGCCGCTTGGGCGAGCTGGTGATGCTGCCCTATCAGGGCCAGCAGGTCTGGTCGGCGACCTTCAACGGTCGCAACCTCACCATGCAGTCGATGTTCGACCAACCCTATCCCACCCGCGACTTTCTGCGCACCTTCGGCGGCTTCCTCCAGCACTGCGGGATCACCGGCGTCGGCGGCCCCGGCCCGGAGGACGACCATCCCCTCCACGGCGAGCTGCCCAACGCCCCCTACGAGGAGGCCTACGTCCTCGTCGGCGAGGACGACAGCGGCCCGTATATCGGCCTGGGCGGTCGCTACCGCTACACCGTCGCGTTCGGTCACCACTACGCAGCCACACCTCGGGTCACGCTCCACGCCGGATCGACCCGCTTCGACGTCGCGATGACCATCACGAACCTGAAACGCGCCACCCAGGAGATGCTCTACCTGGCGCACGTCAACTTCCGCCCGATCGACCACGCGCGCCTCGTCTACAGCGCCCCCGCTGAGAACGTGCGAGTGCGCGCCAGCATCCCGGACCATATCAAGCCCGGACCCGGCTACGCCGAGTTCCTCCAGGCACTCAGCGAGGATCCCGCCAAGCACCACGTCCTGGCGCCGGGGATGGCCTACGATCCCGAGGGCGTCTTCTTCATCGACTACCTGGCGGACGGAGACGGATGGGCGCACTCCATGCAGGTGCATCCCGACGGCACCGCCGACTACCTGGCGCACCACACCGACCCCTTGAACCACGCCACCCGCTGGATCTCCCGCACGCCCGACCAAGACGCCATCGCCCTGGTGGAGGCCGGCACCGCCGAGCCGGAGGGCTACCACGCCGAGAAGGCCAAGGGGAACGTCAAAGTGCTCGCCCCGGGCGAGTCGGTCACGATGCGGCTCCGGATCGGATCCCTCGCGCCCGACGAGGCGGAAGCGATGAAGGCGCACATCCAGGATATCGTGGCGTCCGCCAAGTAGCAATTCGAAACGCACAAGCGCATCCGGGCTACAAGAAGCGGACCTTTCTGCTAGGATACGCAGGGATCCACGCGCTGACGACAACGATCAAGCGCGGAGGGGTAAGCCCGTCCTTGAGACGGGACTGCGAGCTGAAGGAGCAGTGTGGAGATCCTCCAGACATTCCAGAAACACGATACAACTATCAGCCAATAGCGTCTCAACAGCCAAGGAGTAGGAAGCATGCATATAGCGTTGGGCATCGACACGGGCGGCACGTACACCGACGCCGTCCTGGTCGATCAGACAGACGGAACCGTGATCGCCAAAGCCAAAGCTCTGACCACCCATCACGACCTCGCCATCGGCATCGGAGAGGCGATGACGCGGGTCTTTCAACCCGAGGCGAGGGTCCGAGGACGGGGGACGGACCCTCACGCAGGCGGTGACCTCGGGCCCGAGCACGTGGAGATGGTCGGCCTCTCAACCACCCTGGCGACGAATGCCATCGTCGAGGGTCAGGGCAGCCCTATCGCGCTGCTGCTCATCGGGTACGATCCCGAGCTGATCCGCCAGCACGCGTTCGAGCGCGAGTTGGTGACCGACGACGTCGTCTACATCGACGGCGGTCACACGATCAGCGGCGAGGCCCAGGCCCCGCTCGACGAGGCCGCCCTGCGCCGGGCCATCGAGGCGCGCAAGGACAAGGTCGCGGCCTTCGCCATCTCCGGCTACTTCAGCGTGCGCAATCCAGAGCACGAGCTGCGCGCGAAGCAGTGGGTCGAGCGGCTGACCGCCCAGGACGGGCGCGGCCCGCTGCCCGTCACCTGCGGGCACGAACTGACCACCAAGCTCAACGCCATCCGCCGCGCCACCACCGTGGCGCTCAACGCCAAGCTGATTCCCATGCTCTACGACCTCATCGAGACCGTGCAGCGCCAGCTCGACCGGGTCGGGATCGCCGCCCCGTTGATGATCGTCAAGGGCGACGGATCCCTCGTCCGCGCCGACTGGGCGACCCGCCGGCCCATCGAGACCATCCTCTCCGGCCCCGCCGCCAGCGTCGTGGGCGCGTGGCACGTCGCCGGACGCGAGGACGTCTGGGTCGTCGACGTCGGCGGCACCACCACCGACATCGCGATCCTGCGCCAGGGCCAACCCCGGCTCAACCCGAGGGGTGCCGAGGTGGGCGGGTGGCGGACCATGGTCGAGGCCGCCGACGTCCACACCGTGGGCCTGGGCGGCGACAGCTACGTCCGGTTCAGCACCAACGGCGAGCTGAGCCTGACCCAGCGCGGCGGGCAGCGCCTGGCAATCGGCCCGCAGCGCGTGCTGCCCCTCGCCCGTCTGGCCTTCGAGCACCCGGGGATCGTCGAGGCCTTGCAGCGACAACGATCGATTGAGAAGCGGTCCCTGCTGCCCTTCCTCGGCGAGTTCGCCCTGCTGCGGCGGGCGTCCCAGGCCCCGGTCTCGGCGACCGATCAAGCGCTGCTCGATCGGCTGCACGACGGCCCGGTCGCGCTCGTCGATCTGGCCCAGGAGGCACCGTACCGCACCTTCCTGGAGGAGCGGATCCGGCGCCTGGTCGCGCAGCAGCGCATCCTGCGCGCGGGGTTCACCCCCACCGACGCCCTTCACGTCCTGGGGATCTTCACCCTCTGGGACACCGAGGCCGCCGGCGCGGGGGCGGATCTGCTGGCCCGCCAGTGGGCGTGCAGCCGGGAGGACTTCGCCCGCCAGGTCGTGACCGAGATGTCAAACCGCGTCGCCACCGCCCTGGTGACCAAGGTGCTCAACGACGAGGTCGCGCCGCCGGCGTGGACCCAGCAGCCGGTCGCGGCGGGCCTGTTGGCCCGGGCGCTCAACGCCGTGGACCGCACCGACCTCGCCTGCTCGCTCTCCCTCAGGCTGCCGGTGGTCGCCGTCGGCGCCCCGGTCTCGGCCTATCTGCCGGCGACGACCCGGCAGCTCAACACGTCCCTGGTCATCCCCGATGAGGCCGAGGTCGCCAACGCCATCGGGGCGGTCGTGGGCAGCGTCGTCGAGCGCGCCCGGGTGCTGATCCGCCCGATGGACTTCGAGGCGTACTACCGCCTCCATCTGCCCGGCACGCTGGGGATGGAGGAAAACATCCGGGATTTCGAGTCGTTGGACGCGGGCATCGCCTTTGCCCACGAGGTCGTGCCGCCGAGACTGCGCACGCTGGCCGAGCAGGCCGGCGCCGACCACGTTGAGGTGCAGATGACCCGCGTCGACCGCACCGGGACCGTCCAGGGCGAGGGGAGCGACGACGTCTTCCTGGAGACGCACCTCGTCTTCAAGGCCGTGGGCCGTCCCGCCTCCGCCACCGAACCGAGGCGCGCCGTCCCATCCCGTCATTGACCGATGCTGACGCGCGGGGCGACGATCCCCCAGAGAGGGCGTCGCGCCCGCAGCAAAACCCAAGAGGAGACCGTATGAACGTCACCATCCGCACCCTGCACGTTGAAGAGTTTGATGCCTTTATGCGCTACGTCGAACGCGCCTTCGGTCACTCGAAGGGGTGGTTCGAGCAGCACCTGCCCCACCTCTACCGGCCCACCGAAAAGGCCTGCCAGTGGGGCTACGTCGTGGTCGAGGACGGCGCGATCCGCGCCCACGTGGGCGTCTACCCCATCGACTCCGTGACCGCCGGCCTGCCACTCGCCATCGGCGGCATCGGCGCAGTCTCCACCGACCCGGAGGCCCGGGGGAAGGGGTATATGACCCGCCTGCTCGACCACGCCATCGCCGAGATGCGGCGCCTCGGCTATCCCGTCTCCTGGCTCGGGGGCGACCGGCAGCGCTACAACACCTTTGGGTGGGAAAACGCCTCGCCCGCCTACGACCTGGTCTTCACCCAACGCTCGATGGGATGGCAGCCCGTCGAGCCGGTTGAGCTGGAAGAGGTCTATGCTGACGAGGCGTTGGAGACCATCCGCCGGTACCACAAAGCGCCGTCCTGCCACACCCTGCGTCCCGACCTGGAGGTCCAGATGCAGAAGGCGGATCACCGCTTCTGGATCGCCGAGGACGGATACGCCGTGCTCGCCGGTCAGGACCGGGAGCAGATCCGGATCCGGGAGATGGTCTCGGCGTCCGGGCGAGAGGCCCCCATGATCCAGGCCCTGATGGACTGGAACCACAGCTCGCGGGCGAACTGGCCCCTCTCGACGTGGGACAGAGCCCGCCTGCACCGGCTGCTGCCCTACGCCGCCGGGTGGCATCGGGGCTACAGCGGGATGTACCGCGTCAACGATCTGACCGCCCTGCTCCGGGCGGTGAAGCCCCACCTCATCCGGAAGGCCGCCGCCCTCCGGAATTTCAGCGTCAGCCTCGCCCTTAAGGAGCGGGACCGCACGACCACGACGACGCTCACCGTGGAGAACGGGGAGGTGGACATCTCGCCGGAGAAGGGTGAATCGCCGGTGGCGCTCTCACCAGTCAGTGCCGCCCGTCTGATCATCGGCGGGCCGCCCGTGCCGGAAGCGGAGGCGCTCCCTGAAGGGTTCAAGGCGATGGTCCCCGTCCCGGTGTACGTGCTCCCCCTGGACTACGTCTGACGATCAGCGTTCCTTTCAGTCCCCGGCACTGGCGAAGTGCGCCAGTGCCGGGGACTGAAAGGAACGCGGGGACTGATCGCAAGAAAAGGAGATGACCCGTATGGCCGAATCATCACCCATCCTGGAGATCGAACACCTCAGCTTGCAGGTTGACGGGGAAACGATCGTCAACGACGTCACCGTGGACGTGCCGCGCGAAACACTCGTCGCCATCGTCGGGCCCAGCGGCGCCGGCAAGTCCTCCTTCCTGCGGCTGCTCAACCGGCTCACCGAGCCGACCGAGGGTACCGTACGTCTGGAAGGCCGGGACACCCGGGAGATCCCGCCGCCGGAGCTGCGCCGCCGGGTGGGCATGATGATGCAGACGCCCTACCTCTTCCCGGGCACCGTCGCCGAGAACGTCCGGTTCGGCCCCGAGCAGCGCAGGGAGACGCTCGACGACGCAACCCTCGACCGGCTTCTCGCCCGGGTGGGCCTGGACGATGACGCCGACCGGGTGATGGTCTTCGAGAACGGACAGTTGGCGGACTTCGGACCCGCCGAGGAGGTGCTCGATGCTTAACCAACTCATTGACAATCCGCGCTGGCTCGGCGTGGCCCAGGCGGCGGTCTCCTCCGTCCTGGTGCTGATTCTGGTCCTCATCGCCCGGCGGCGCGACATCCACATCGAGACCGAGACGCTCATCGCCATGATCCGGGGCGTGGCCCAAGTGGTCGCCGTCGGGTCGGTGCTCCTCTTCCTGACCCGCCAACCGACGTGGACCAGCACCTTCGCCCTCGTCGCGATGCTGATCGCTGCGACGTTCATGGGCGCCAACCGCGTCGAGGACATTCCGGGCACCCGTTGGGTCTGCTTCCTGGGCATCGGCCTGGGCGCCGGATCGGTCATCGTGACGATGACCCTCGCCGGCGTCATCATCTGGGAGCCGGAGACCGTGATCCCGGTGGGCAGCATGCTGATCGCCAACGCGATGAACACCGTCGCCCTGGCCCTGGACCGGTTTCGGTCCGAGATCCTCGCCCACGTGGGCGAGATCGAGACCGCCCTGGCGCTGGGCGCCGAGCCCAGGGTCGCGGTCAAGCGCTACGTCCAGGCCGCCATCGAGGCGAGCCTGATCCCGCGCATCAACTCACTGCGCTCCCTGGGCATCGTCTGGATCCCGGGCGCGATGACGGGGATGGTGCTCTCCGGCAGCGACCCGGTCTACGCGGCCCTCTAACAGTTCGTGATCATCGCGATGATCTTCGCCGGCGCCGGACTCACGTCGCTCGTCAGCGTCCTGCTCGTCCGCACCCGGATCTTCTCCCCGGCGATGCAGCTCCTGCTCCAGCCCAAGACCGTCGCGGAGGCCGAATGACGCGACGAGCATTGGGAGAAGCACATAAGAAAAGCTCCGAGCGGATCTAAGATCCGCGACGGATGGATACACAACGCCGGGGTTTACAAAACCCCTCCGAGCATCAGACAAATAACCGACTCACAGGAGAACACACCATGACCCACACCAACACCGACGACACACTGCGCGTCTACGGCGCCGCATGGTGCCCCGACGTCACCCTGGCACTCCGGTACCTCGACCGCCACGGGGTCGACTACCGCTATGGCGACATCGACGAGGATCCCGAGGCCAAGGCCGCGCTATTAAACCTAAGCGGCGACGACTGGCTCATCCCGACCCTCGTCTTCCCCGACGGCACCGTGATGGCCAACCCGTCCATCCGCGACGTCGCCGGCAAACTCGGCCGCCCGCCCCGGAAAAAGTGAGCGTCAAGCATTGAGAATCAAGCGAGCTACTTCCACCCATGACAACTAAGTAACTCCGAAAAAGTTCCTTGGCCTCCGCCCCCGGGGAC
>DAOTTS010000026.1:0-27713 GCA_034437735.1 Anaerolineae bacterium | reverse complement strand
AACTTCGCAAAGCGATCGCTCGGTTGCGACATAAAAAAGATATCATCCAAAGTTTTGTTCGCCAAGTTTATCCGGACCTTTTTCTTTAGATTGTTATGCTCGGATCAGTAGACCTAATCATCAAATGTCCAAGTTATATCCAACCCCTCGACAAGTCCTGCGGCTAACGAGGGGACTGCTTGCCGCAGCGGCGGGATGTTTTCAGTATAACCACGGATGCACTCAGCACTACGTGCCGCCAATCACAACCAAGGAACTGAAAGCGATTGTAACAGCCTACTGGGAATTCCAACGGGAGGAGAGATATGAACACTGAGTTCCAAAATCGTGAGAGCGAGTTACGTGAGCTACTAAAACTCCCGTGCATGGTCCCAATGGTAACGGTCTATGGCGAGGCCGGTATTGGAAAAACCCGCCTGTTGAGAGAAACCATCCAGCAACTGCAGCATCAGAACCCTAATACGGTTGTCCTATGGATTGACGGCAGTGATCTGGTGCACACAGCGCAAGCCAGCCACGAGGCGCTACTCCACGTGCTCATCACGCAGGCAAAAAAACACCTCAGCATTGACCCTATGTGGACCACAGTAGATCAGGGAGCCAGCAAGATCGTGCAACAGCTTAATAAGCTCGGGAACCGAATCCCTGTTTTTCTGATGTTTGACAACACGGAGGCGTTGCAGGATAACCGGGACTTCTGGAGATGGTTAGAGCGGCACATTGTCGGGCCCCTGGTCGTCGAAGGCCTGGTCAAACTTATTTTTGCCGGGCGAATACCTCCTCCGTGGCGCCGGATCGAAATCCGGCGGGCTTTGGATCTGCTTCAACTTGCCTCTTTACAGTCCAAAGAGGCTCGCGATGCCCTGATCAGGGAGGTGCTCACGCAGGAGGGATCCGCGTTGGATGAACACTTTCTGGATCAATCCACCAATCTGGTCAATAAATTTGCGTTTGGGCATCCCCGGCTTTCGGAGAAAATCGCCGAATACATTGCCACACATCGACCAGAATCCTTTGACACAGCGTTCCAGCAACAAGTCTGTCGTGAGGTGATCAAACCCTTTATCAATAAGGTTTTTTTTGCAGGTATTGAGTCGCCCTGGACGGAATGGCTCTGGCCCATGAGCGTCCTGGACTGGTTCGATACCACTATTCTGCAAGCCTATCTAGGCCGACTCTTCCCTAAGGACGTCAAAAACAAGCCAGACTACTATTTCATCCAGGAGATTGGCAATCTGCGCATGAATCAACGTGTACTCTGGCGCGAGGCACAGGGGGATTGCCTATACGGCGTGATTGGCGATATCATCGCGCAGTGCCTCAAGACGTTGGACCCTGATGAATACAAACGGGCCCAGCAAGCAGCCCAGAGTACCTTCCAGGCGATCGCCACGCAGTTTGAGGACGATCCGGAAGCGCAGCAAGAGTACAAAGCCCAAGCACGGGCTTACGCGGAGGACACCACATAGCATAACAACTGCAGCAACGACCCTTGAAATGACAAGGGGCCCACTTAGGTTAAGTGAAATCAGAACCGGGAGGTGGATCCAATGAGCGGGTTACCTGACCAAATCACGACACGCACGGACCATATCATCGGCCGCGCGCAACAGCTTGAGGGACTGCACACCTATCTCCAAACCGGCGATGAGCGCCAGGTGGTCTACTACTGGGCCGAAGGAGGCCTGGGCAAGACCCGCCTGCTCGAGGAGTTACAGGCCCTGATTGACGAGGAAAACAAAGCCCGAGGTGGCTTCTACACCACAGGGATCATTGATCTCTACCATACAGACACGCACAGCCCCAGTGACATCGAGAAGATCATTGTCGAGAGCCTCGACCCGGAAAACAAGTACTTCATCAAGTACAGAGACCGTCGCAAGCACTACGAGAACCTGCGCGAACTCGGCACCGATCCCCTGACCTTGGAGGAACGACGTAAAGAGCTTGCTCAATTCTTCATTGAAGGTTACCGGAATATGGCGGTGGATGCTCGCAAAGTGATCCTTTGTTTTGACACGATTGAACTTCTGCAATACGAGAGTTCAGTAGTTGAAGAGAAAGCCGGTCTTGACACTTCAGACACACGCTTGAAGCCCTGGCTGTTGGACAAACTCTCCAAGCTCCCACGCGCCCTCATCGTCTTCGCAGGTCGTCCTAAGAAGGCACCGCCCGGAGAATCTGTCAACCCTCAAGCCCGCCTGATCGAGGATATGAAAGAGGCGTTCGGCGACGACCTGCGAATTATCGACCTCAATCCCCTCACCCTTGAAGAAACGAAAGACTTCATCATTGCCCTGGTCGGGGAGACGGATTGGCAGGACGTCATTCCGCCTGAGTATCTGCCGGTGGTCCATAAGTTGACGGGAGGACGTCCTATCTTCCTCCATCTGCTCGTGGATCTGCTGTGGACACTTTCCGTCGCGCCGCGGGACATCCTCAATCTCTTCGACGACTATGATACCCTGATCGATGCTTCTGAAGGCGACGAACGACTTCGAGAAGCGAGGAGGACCATTGAGGCTCGCATCCTGAACGCTATCTTCAACCAGACCGGCGTGTGGGGGGAATACCTCAAGCGACTCGCCCTCCTGCCCAAAGGGGTGGATAAAGAGATCCTCTATGCCAGCCTAGGAATGCCGGAGGACGAAGCTGAGACATTGCTTGGCGAACTCGAGGCATTATCGTTCATCAAGCATTTCAAGCCGCTGCCGGGCTCCGCACGATTCCATCCCGAGCGGACCTTCCTCCACGACGAATTCTACAGAATGTTAACCTCGGATGTGGTCGCCGGTTGGCGCATTGAAGAACGCACCGTGGCTTCAGCTTTAGTGCGAAGCTACTACAATCCCAGGATCAATAGGCTACAATCCCAACTGTTGGATCAACCGCCCGAGAAGCGCCCGCCTGTGCGCGAACGGCTTCAGAAGCTTCAAGTCGAGCGTCTTTACTACACGCTGGCCTCCAATGTGCGGGAAGGATACGCAGAATATCGCCGATTGAGCGATGAGGCCAACCGTAGCCGATGGGTCGGTTTCGGCATGCGGTTGCTCGATGAATTCCTCCGCTTCTACAATGATGCAGATCGCCAAGAGATCTTCGAACGCGCCGGTCTCACGGGCAAACGGATCATCTGGGACAGCGCAGAGCTTTGGATTGAAAGGTTCTACTGGTGGAAGCAACGTCGGCGAGCCGTGGCCTTTGGTCAAAAGGTCTTCAGCAGCCCGGCGGATTTTCACATTGTTCCCCCTCGTCACCTTGCGATTTGGGGAAACATTCATGCCTTATGGTCTTTGGCCAGTTCGGTCCGTCACGGCTATGACCCTGAGGTTGTCGATCGTTTGCATCAAGCGCTTGATATGTTACCGACTCTCGCTGATTGTAATGATCAACAGAAGATTGCCCGTGCCCGCCTGGCCAATGCAATTGGATACCAGCTTAAACTTGGCGGTAAGCTTGTCCCCTCCATCCATTGGTATGAGAAAGCGAAAGCCGCATATATGGCTATGGATACGCCCCAGGACCTTGAGCTCTTCACTTCTCTTCTCAACAACCTGGCGTTCGCTTATGCGAACCAGGGTCGGATGGCGCTGGCTCATACGATAGGTAAAGACGCGCTTCAGATCAATGAGGAAACCAGAAACAGCTACACGATGGGCCTCACATTTTCAACACTCTCACTGATTTACTTAATGCAGGGAAATTACGATCAGGCTAACACATACGGAGTGGATGCTTTAGAGCATTTCGAGAACCTCGAGGACGCGCATGGCATCGCGCTGGCCCATCTCGACATCGCAAAGGCAAAACGTCGAATGGCCAAAGATGATCTCGCGATACGCCGCAAATCCAAAAAAGCAGACATTGAACGCCGACTTAAGAAGGCAGACCATCACCTGGCCACTGCCCTGGATGTCGCTCTAGATGCGAACCTTGATTCGGATATTGCCGACATTCGAGCGGAATACGGGCGACTTTACCGAGAGTGGGGCCGTTATCTCAACATAGATCAAGGGCTGGAAGAGGCGCTGCCTCTCTACCAGGCCGGGGAGAAACATTTCCAGGCCGTGCTTGATAATGATACGCTAGGTGCAGCGATCCAAGCAGATGTCTGGGAAGACCTTGGGGAACTGCTCTTCCTATCCCATGATGAGGCCGGTGCCAAGGCTTGTATCACCAAAGCGGAAGCAATGATCCCTAAAGAGTTCAAAATCATCCCTGGTGAGCATATCCCAGAGCCCGGTGATGTACGGGAGTATTTCTCTGCGCTTGCTAAACTGGAGATGCTGAAAGGACAGATGGCCTTTGACGGTCAAAAGTGTGACCGTCAAGCGGGCCTTCGTCACTACATCCTGGCTTACGCGTATTTCCGCCTATTCTCCCGAGAGGCCGTTCAGACGGAGCAACTCATCGATTATCTTTATCGTCGTCTACGGAATCTGCCTTACCACCACCAGAAGGCGTTAATCTCCGAAACGGAAAGTTGGTTGAACGAGACCAGGATCGAGGTGGACCTCAATAGCTTCCTGGACAATCTTCACGCCCTTCTGGGCGTTTAACACGCATCGCTTACACCTGTCATCAAGTCTAATGGAGCTGCTCCAATGCAGCTCCATTGGCTTTGCCAAGGCCTCTGGGTTCGGAATATAAAATATAATGATGAGCAAAAATTCAAGAAAACGTATGTTCTATTGACATTATCCTCATAATGTGATATTTTTGTGATATAACATTCACACTATTGTCACATTTGGAGGTGCCTGATGCCGAAATCAAAGCGCCCTGTGAAGTCCTCTTCCCTTCGCCTGTCGTTCTTCCCTGGTTCCTCGCCTTCCTCGTCGTCCTCTCGGACTTTCCTGTCCACTTCGACTTTGTCCTCGTCCTCCTCTCCTTCCGTTCGCCCGCTCCGTCTTGACTGTGACTGCGCCTGCAAGTGACCGGTGTGCGGCTGAGGATCCGATCCGATGCCTCCATTGCGCATCCTTTCGCGCCCGGCGACCTTTGCGCTTGAGCTGACGTCGCAGTGCAACAATCGCTGTGTGGGTTGCAGCAACGTCTATCACGACGCCCGTACCACGCAGGTGATGTCGGCTGCTTCCTGGGCGGACCTGTTGTCGTCCTTCGCCGACGATGCGGTACACATCCGCCTGACCGGTGGGGAGCCGACCCTTCACCCCGATTTCTTCGCCATCCTCGAGACGGCGACCGCGTACCGCGCGTGGGTGACGATCTTCACAAACGGGCGTTGGCAAGATCCCCAGACGTTTGTCGAAAGGGTGCGCGGTTGGCCACGGCTTGCGGGACTGTTGATCTCCCTCCACGGCGCTCATCCGGCCTCTCACGAAGCTTTCACCGGAGTGCCCGGTTCCTTCGCTGAGACTGTCCAGAATATCCGACTGGCGGTCGATCGCGGCATCATCGTTGCGCTGAGCACCGTCCTCACCCATCACAGTTGGAACGAAGTGCGAGATGTCGTGGGATTCGTGGATACGCTAGGGATTGATCACGTGGCGTTCAACCGCTTCCTCGGCGCGCCGATTGAGGGCGTTAACCCTCATCCTGACGAGCTGCGCGCTGCTCTTCAAACGATCGAGGAGCTTCGCCACGTTGGGGCGCCGGTGAAGTACGGGGTCGGTATCCCCCAGTGCTTTATGCCTAATTCGTCTCAAGGTTGCCTGGCGGGTGTCGCCTACGTGAGCATTGATCCCTGGGGCCGTGTACGTCCCTGTGCCCACTCCCCCACGGTCGTTGGCTCGTTGCGCAGCGACTCACTGGACACAATCTGGCATGGCGAAGCTATGAACACGTGGCGGGATCTTATGCCGGCCGAGTGCCCGTCTTGCGCTGCTTACACGGACTGTCACGGCGGCTGTCGTGCAGTGATCGAACTACGAAAAGACCACCGCGATCCGTTGCGGGGGGTACCTCTGACGACTTATAATCCCCCTCCGGAGACCCACGAGTTGCCGGCGGATATTCGGCCCATCGCAAATCTACGCTTACGTCACGAGTCCTTCGGCTACGTTGCACTCGGTGAGTATGAGATCTTGCCTGTTTCTGCGGACGCCAGATCGGTGATTATGGCTTGTGATGGGAGTGCAACTTTCGCTCAACTTGCGGCCCGATTTGGACAGCCAGGTCTCGACTTGTTAGGAGATCTCTGGTATCGAGGTATGCTCCGCCCAGCTTAACGCGCCGCCTTCTCTCGCCATTCACATCACGACCTCATACGCCTACCCGATCCCAGCAGCAACCAGGATCTGATTGAGATCCTTAACAATTGCATCCCTCATTGCCATATAGGTGTCCCAATACTGTCACAGAAATTTCTTCTCATCGTTATAGCTATCGTGCGACCTCGTTCCTATACTAAAGATGAAGATTAACCAAAACGAGGTGAGCGATGAAAGCGATACGATCCGTAGATGCACGAGGAGATGTCACACTTTGGCTTTCAGTCGATTGTCTACATGTGAACCATAAGTGGATTTTCGTGAAGGCAAGAGCGTAAGACTTCAAATCTGGAGGAGGATGCGATGACCAACGTAAATTTTGATTGGCTCATGTAGGTGAATAGGTGAAATCAGGCACAAGCAACAGCCGTAGAAATTTGATCCCCATCTCTTCAAGATTGTATAGCCATTCGAACATAGCGACGTATTGCGGGAGAAACTTCTGATGCAAGCCGCGAAAGGGACGAAGAAAGTTCTTCAGTCCGGTCCAGATGCCCTCGATTGTATTGTCGTGGACCTCATTGACGCCGTCGCCATCAACGTCACGGGCAAATTCCTGATCACTATGCTTGACCGTCAAATGCTGACGCTCGGTGTCATCGATGACCTGGTACGCTCGATGGCCATCGGTATATAAGATGACATCATCCGGCGTCGTCTCGCGCAGAAAGGAGCCGATTGTTTATTCGGTAGCATCGGGGACGACTTCCAGGCGTAACTCGCCCGATTCCCGGCCCACGGTTCCGATAATCGGGGGACGGTCATTCTCGGCGGTTCCGCGTCCGCGCGCCTTGTTGGCCCGCTCTCTGGGGGGATCACCATCGTCATCGTCCTTTGCCTCCCCCGGTTGCCCGGCGTTGACATAGGTTTCATCGGCTTCACTGTGATCGTCAGAGAGGGCCGTGGTGATTCGTTTGTGAAGCGCGGTATCCTGCAGGGTATGTCGCCAGTTCAGCACTGTCCCATAATCGAGATCCAGTTCCGTCGTGATCTCGTGGGTCGGACGTCCCGCGACAAAACCATGTAGGATCAGCACCCAGGTTTGACAATCGTAGTGCGTCCCTTGTAACATGGTATCGGTGAATAGATTGTACACTCGCCCACACTCTCGACACCGATAATTCACCAGGGGTGCCCGCTCTTTCGTGTGAGGTGCTTGGTCTTCGGGCAACGCAACCCCACACCGGGGACAATGAAGTCCCTCCGGGTGAAGAACCTGCTTCAAAAACTCGTAAGCTTGCTGGTCATTAGTTATGGGTTCCAGCGAGAGAGATTTCATAGCATGCACCTCCTGTTCCTAGTATAACATATGTGAGGTGCTTCACGTAGAAACCAATAAGAGCCATTTTGATTACAGCTGGCTCCTGGTCATATTCCTCATTTTACTGCTTCCTGCAACCGTCGGGATTTTCGCAGTGGCCGATGCCGATCTCTTCAATCCCAAAGAGAGCCAAGTCGCTTATGAGCGCGGGAAGATTGAAAACAAGAAGCTAGCGGCGGAAAACGAGGCTGAAATGAGAGTTCGCCAAGCGGAGGCTGATGCAGAGATCGCTCGCATTCAGGAAAATCTTGAGCAAGAGAAACGTATGAATGCGATTGCGGCCAATCACGCCGAGACTCGCGCCACGATTCAACGACAGATCTACTGGATGAGAGGGTTGATCATCCAGATCACCATCACGCTGGTGATACTTACCCTGTTCATCGCGATTGGTATCCGCATTGCGAAGGCGCCGTCTCCCTCAAAGGAATCCAATAAGCTTTGGACGGATGACTATATCGAGAAGCGAGTAAAGGAAGCGCGACAGAACGAGATTGATTATCGGATTAGGAGGATGGCACGCGATCAGCCAGAACACTTGAACGCCATAGCTCTTGCAGAGACCTATGAGGATTTCGAAACCCAGACGGAAAATGTGGATGAGCGCGTGGCCTTTCTGTCCTGCTAAACATCGAGGCGCCTGATGGGTCAGGAGCCTCGCCTCTCAAGCCGCCCCTGCACATAATCAACCACCGTGTCGACTACTATCTCCCGTTCGCAATCCTGGAACATCTCGTGCTCCGTCTCCTCGAACCAGACGATCCGCTTCTCCGCAGGCGGCGTCGCGATTCCCCGCTTGATGATCTCGGCACTCTCCGGCGCGACCGTCGAGTCGTTGCGGCTCTGCAAGATCAGGGTGGGAACGTCAACCTCGTCGAGCCGCCGGCGCGTCGCTTGGATGAACGCAAACAGCTGCTCGATCGCCGCCATCGGTGCCCAGGGATAATTGGTGTCGCGCACGGCCAACGCCGGATCGGCATAGACCGGCGGCATATCCACCCGTTGTCGAAGGCGCACGGCCAACGGTGCCAAAAACGCCAGGGGATGGCCCGGCGAGATGGGGGAGGTCAATTGCACAGCCGCGGCAGCCAGGACAAGGCTGTCGATGAGAGGAGGGGCGTCCTCCCGATGGTTGGCTGCCAGCGTCAGCGCCACCAGCCCGCCCATACTGTGGCCGACGACGATTGCCCGCTCGGCCTCGGTCTGCAGATCCTGGAGTGCGGCGTCTGCGTCTGCCACCCAATCCTGCCAGATTACGCCGTGCAACGCCTCCGGAGAACCGGCGCCGTGTCCGCGCAGCACAGGCATGCGCGTCGGTAGGCCGAGTTGTGTCAGCGGCGGGCGTAGGGCCCGCACGCAGTCGAGGCTGGACGTAAACCCGTGAACGATGAGGACGCCGAGTGGATGTCGGGTCATAGGGTCTTCTCTCCTGGATGTCGTATTGTGTAGTGTAGGCATGATATCTTCGAGCCTCACGGCGACGACGTGCTAAGGATCGACTATCAAATACCTTCCGCGAAATCAAGTTGAAAGCGGTGCAGAAAGCACCCCAAACGTGGAAGTTATTGAGCTTTCAGCCCTAAGTAACTCCGTAAAAGTTTGTGGCTCTTCTGGATCTTGCGGGGTGAACGTTTGTCCTATGCTACAGTTAGGTAGCTATGATAGCTTTGTCCAAAATGTAGTGGACCAAACGCGCTAACCAGCGGATTACCCCGCGAAGTCCTAAAGACCCAAGTTTGTTCACTCATTTTGAAGACCGCCCCCGAGGAGTGCGAAGCCTGCCAGAGGGTACGGGGGCTATGAGCAGTGTTAGGATACGTGTTCTTACCTACTTAGTCCACGTCCTTGGGGTAGCGTGCGTCCCCAACCTCGGCCTGAAGCGTATGCAGCGTGTCCTTGAGTGTCTCAACCGTCTCGGCGTATTCGGAATCATGATAGACGCTGTTCAGTTCGTAGGGATCCGCTTCCAGGTCGAAGAGCTCCCACTCCGGCTCGTACGTCTCGTCGATCGCGCCGGCCTGTCCGAGGGCGTCCGAGTAGTAGTAGATCAACTTGTGGCGCTTGGTGCGCACGCCGTAATGCGCGTAGACGTTGTGGTGCGCCTTGTGCATCCAGTAGCGGTAGTACATAGCCTCACGCCAATCGTCGGGCGTCTCACCGTGCAACAGGTCCCGGAAACTCCGGCCCTGGAACGCATCCGGGGTCTCGACCCCGGCGAGATCGAGGAAGAGCGCCGGGAAGTCGACGTTGAGCACGATGTCGTCGTTGGTCGAGGCCGGGGCTATCTCCTCAGGGTACCGCACGATGAAGGGCATTCGGAGCGATTCCTCGTACATAAAGCGCTTGTCGTACCAGCCGTGATCCCCGAGGAAGAAGCCCTGGTCCGACGTATAGACGATAAGGGTGTCCTCGGTCAGGCCTTCCTCGTCCAGATAGTCCAACAGCCGGCCCGTATTGTCATCGACGCTGGCGATGACGCGCAGATACTCTTTGATGTAGCGTTGGTAAGCCCAGCGCCGCATCTCGTGCTCCGTCATCCCCGAGGGAATCTCGCACTTGAGATCGATGGGCCGCATGTGGACGCCCACCCGCATCTCGGCCGCTTCGGCCGCTGAGGCGCGGTTGGCGTAATCGTCGAAGAGCGTCTCGGGCTCCGGGATATCCTCGTTGAGATACATCGCCGCGTGGGCGTCGTCCGACACCCAGGGCCGGTGCGGGGCTTTATGATGGACGAGCAGGCAGAACGGCTGCTCGCGGTCCCGCGCCTCCAGCCACTCGAGGCTCATATCGGTGATCAGATCGGTGACGTACCCGGGCACCGTCCGGCGCGTGCCGCCGTCCGGGCCCTGAAAGATGAACGTTGGGTTGTGGTAGACGCCCTGACCCGGCAGGACGGTCCACGCGTCGAACCCGGTCGGGCAGTGGTCGGGGCCGGTGCCCAGGTGCCACTTCCCGAAGATAGCGGTCTGATAGCCGGCCTGCTGCAGCAGCTTCGGGAACGTGAGCAGGCCGTTATCCATATGCGTGGCTAACGTGGTCACCTCGTTGACGTGGTTGTACGTCCCGGAGAGGATCGCTGCGCGGCTGGGGGTGCAGATGGAGTTGGTGCAGAAACAATTGTCAAAGCGCATGCCGTCTTTGGCGATGCGGTCGAGATTCGGCGTCCGGTTGATCCGGCTTCCGTAGCAGCTCATGGCGTGGGATGCGTGGTCATCGGACATGATAAAGATGATATTGGGTCGTGAGTCGGGCATCAGACTGTCTCCTTTCAAGGGTCTTAAGGATATGGTAGGCGGGTTGGGCGGATACGCAAGTGGGAAGGAATCCGATTCCGTCCCACTTGTCGCTAGCCCTTACAAACGAGGGATGCGTCTAGCCGGCCAGCCCGTTCAAGTGGTGTGTGTCGTTCCAGCGCACGACCAGTGGTCCCCGCTCCCGTATCTCAATCTCGGAGACGCTCGTGTTGTGGACCGACATCCGCCAGTACGAGGTCAGTGGCAGCCCGAGGAGCACACAGAACGTCATCCGGATCGAGCCACCGTGGGAGACGAGGGCCACGGTCTCATCGTCGTGGGCTGCCCGCACGTCGGCGAGGGCGGCCCCGACCCGCTCGCTGAACTGCAGCAGGCTCTCCCCACCCGGCGGCGCGCGGTGGACGCGGTCGGCGTTCCAGGCCTCCCAGGTCTCTGAGAATTCCGGGATCCGGTTGAGAAGCTCGTCGTAGGTGTAGCCCTCCCACTCACCGAAGTGGACCTCCCGCAGGCGCGGCTCCATCTGGACGTCCAGTCCGTGAGGACCGGCCATCGCTTCGGCGGTCACCCGGGCCCGCGTCAGGTCGCTCGTGTAGACGGCATCGAGGGACGCCGAGGCCAGCCCTTCGGCCAGCGCCGCCGCCTGCTGCTCTCCTACCGCATTCAGTGGAGCGTCCGACTGCCCCTGAATGCGGCCCGATACATTCCAATCGGTCTGTCCGTGACGAATCAACAGATATCGTAACATCCTTCCCCCCCTATGTGCCTCGATGCATATGCCCGTGAAGCCCCAAGCACCAACCTGGGTCGCTCCGTCGGCCACTGTATCGGAATCACTCGGGTCCTCAACCAAAAGCATAAGGAGGAGGATTGCATTTGCACAACGCCTCATCATCCTATATAATGGAAATGGGTCCTTGAAGAGGAAACATAACCCTACGTCGTCCTACCCACTTTGGACCCGGCCGAGCGCGCTTTTATTTGGACTCTGGCGCCAAGTATGCCTGTGCATCCAAACGTCTGTGCATCCGAAAGGTGGTGATGCATACCTAATCTGACACCTACGAGCAATGAACCGGCACGGTCGACGCACACAAAGGTTAGACTCTATCCTTTCTATGGGTGCTTGGACTTGCGGTCACGGTCCGCCTTCTACCTTACCACATCTGCGGTTGGGGCATCCATCTTCCACATTACGCAAGGAGGGCGCCATGGCACGACGCAAACTCTGGTGCACGCTGGGTCTGTTAGTTCTCTCTCTTACTTGGCTCGTCGCGTTTCAGATCGGGGTTCGCGCTTCTCCGCTCCCTCGCAGTAGCGTGTCTGTAACGGATGACGGGCCCTCCGGCGCGACATTCACCGATCTCTCTCTCAAGGAGGTACGAGCTGGAAAGCCCAACAGCAGCGGAATGCAACTAAACGCTGCCGGTGACGTTCTTGAGATCTTCACCAACACCTGGGAGTCTAACTCCCTCGGATTGGTCTACGATCCCACTCGAAATCAGATGCGCTACGTCCACGAGAGCCAATCAAGCCAATCCAACCCCACCGTGTTCTACATCGATCGAATCTCACACACACCCAAGTTCAGTTTTGCGCTATCGGCACAGAACCTCGGATGGCCCTGGGAATTGGATAACCGCACGGGCATTGGATACGACTACGATACGGACACGTACTTCTTGACCGACTATAACGGCGATCTAGCGAACGCGGATGATAACATCGTTGAGGTCGATCTCAACGGCACCATCCTGAACGCCTGGGAGATGGACGATGAGGTGACCAGTAACGACAGTGCAGATGCCTCCGAGATCGACAGCATTCTCGATATCGCCGTGGTGCCTGGATCGCCACCGCGCTATTTCGCGACGGCGGCTTACGATGGCAGCGTCCTCTACCAACTTGTTCTCACGAAGACCAATACCTGGTGGACGCCCAATAGCTGGGCCACCGTGATGACCTGTACGGTCCCGGGACTCATCGACAACCTTGGCGTCGACTATGACGCCGTCTCCGGTCGACTCTATCATTCCGACTGGGCTACCGACACCATCGTGGTGACCGATCTGGCGTGCAACGTCGAAGAGACCTTTACCTGCGATAGCAACGCCGGCTACAACAGCGGCGTGACCTACATTGAGGGCAGCGATCCTCCGGAAGTCTGGGTCACCAATTTCAGCAACGACCAGACGACGCGCTGTGAAGCCCCCGGCGCAGGCCCCCCCACCATCGCGTGGGAGAAATGGGTAAACGGCGTTCCCTGGCATCCTGGATTTGTCCACACTGGGGAGACCTCGGATACGATTGAGATCGTCGACGTCTTTACCGCCGTCCAGCCGATTGACCTGTTCGAGCGGTGGGATCCTAAACATCTTCGGCTGGCGAAGTGGACCACCGATCCGAATGTGGGTCAGGTCTCTCAGGGGCCCGCTTATCTGCGGTGGGAGATGCCTCCTTATCCCCAGGTTATGACGATGACCAAGCAATTCTACGTCCGACCCTCGATGTGGGTGACGACAACGCTTTCGGAGACGCTCTTGCTCAACGGGACGCCTCACTACGATAAACCGTTGATCGTGAAGAAGCGACCGCCGATACTCACCCTGAGCAGTGAACACCCGCTGGATGCCGCTGCCGGCAGCGTGACCACTTACACGCTGCACTATACCAACACCGGGGGCTTTGAGAATGACGTAGTCGTCCGAAGCACGTTCCCCATCACCGCTCACTTCATCCACGCAAATCCCGCCCCGAACGTGATGCCTAATCCAGCCTCTGCCATATGGGAGGTCGGTAATCTGGCTAATGGTGCCACCGGCCAGATCGACGTCGCGGTGGAGATCCTGCCAACGGCTGCACTTTCAAGCGTCGTCGGCATTGGGAGCGAGATCCGCAATCACCAGGGGCAGATTATGGACCACGCGCCCGTCGGTTATCACATCACCACGCCTCCGACGCTGGAGTGGACGTGGCTTAAATCCGTCAACCAAAGACCTTGGCGTCCTGGTTTCACTGTCACTACCGAGACGTCCCGGACGATACGGGTGGTTGATAGAATCACGGTCACGGACGATGCTGTCTTAATCGAGAACTGGAATCCGGAACGGCTCAGGTTAATGCACGTCGATCATAAGCTTGGCGCTGTTTCAGTTATGACTATGACCGGGCAACTCGCGTGGACTCTGCCGCAGAGTCCAAATCCTGATATCTTTGCTGTACTCACCAAAACTTTCCACGTTGAGCCCTGTACCTGGCTCGGAACGGAGTTATGGGAGGAGTTGACCTGGACCAGCGGCGGTATACCGGTAGAGGCTCGCCCGGTCTTCATCGAGAAGCGTCCAGCCGATCTGTGGCTCGATAGCGAGGCCCAACCGGAGGCTCAACCCGGGCAGGAGGCCACTTACGTCCTGCGCTACGGCAACGCCGGAGGGCTGGAGAACGGCGCCTGGATCTCCAGCACCTTCCCAACGGACGTGTTCTTCATTGGCGCGGATCCCGCACCCGATGGGGTGGGACCACAGCGGCAGTGGGTCAAGTGGAGCATCGGAGAACTGGAGGGTGGGGACACCGGAAGCATCACTGTGACCGTGGAGATCACTCCTGGGCTACCGCCGTCGACGACCTTGCCGATTCAGAACTACATTTTAGATCACGCCGACATCGAGCACGCGTGGACCGAGGTCCGCTATCACGTCGAGCCGCCGGTCTGGGAGAAGCGCGTCAACGGGATGACGTGGTACAATGGCATCAGCATCACTACTGAGACCGGTGACGTCTTTGAGGTCATTGACGTTATCACCGGCAGCTTTAATACGGCCCTCGTCGAGTTCTGGAACCCACAGCGCTTGACGCTGATCGAAGCCCAACCTAGTTGTGGCAAGGTCATCACCCATACCGCTGCGGTTGAGTGGATCGCGCCGGAAGGGGAATGCCCGGAGGTCGTTGAGCTGTTCAAGCGCTTCCGTGTTGAGGACTGTGCCTGGACGCACAGCCTTCTCCACGAGGAGTTGTGGGTTGAAGGGATTGAGTGGGATCACCGGCCCATCGTGGTCTTCAAGCGCCCTGCCGAACTCTGGCTGGCGCCCGATTTCCCACCGGAGGCCTTCGCCGGGGAGCGAATCACTTACACCTTGGACTACGGCAATCACGGCGCCGACGAAAGTGGGGCGTGGATCACCAGCACCTTCCCGGTGACCGCTCCTCTTGCGGCGGCTTTCCCTGCCCCCGATGGTGCGGATCCTCATGGGCGCTGGGCGCAATGGAACCTCGGGTATCTACCTCGGGATGCGGAAGGCACCCTGACGGTCAGTGTCATCATCTCGCCCGCCATGCTGCCTTATCACGCTGTCCACACCCACAATTACATTTACGACCACGTGGACGTGGAACGCTTTTGGGCTCCTATCACGGTCACCGTTCAGCCTCCGGATCCGACGTGGCAGAAAGAGATATGGGTCGGAGAGCAAGGACCGTACGATCCGGGAGAGAGCCCCTTCAACGCTGTGCCCGGCGATACGGTCACGATCATCGATCGTGTGCACGTCGCGGCCGGCGCTCCGGTCAGTTACACGCTGACCGAGTTATGGAACGCGGCGTTGACGCTCTCAAGGTGGAGTGCGACAAGCGGAAGTTTGCTGACGACCACGGATACGCTGGCATGGCAGGGATGGGGGGTGCCGGAAAACACGTGGCAGGTGCTGACCAAGACCTTCGACGTCATGGATATCCCGTGGGAGACCATTGCCCTGACCGAGACCCTGACCGTCGCCCAGGCCGATCCCGCGACGACCTCACACACCTTGACGTTCGATCGGGGTGTCGCCGTCTATTTGCCTTTGTTGATGCGAAGTTATGAGCCTTGATCCATTCTAGCGGTGCAACGCCCGGTGCGCCGGGCGTTGCACCCTGTAATCCAGAGTATCGCTAAGTTTCCATAAGTGTCAGGTCGCCGTCCAGACGGTAGCGGCTGCCGGCAGCGGTCTCCAGCGGGACGACGTGCTCCCCTACCTGAACGTGGCAAGGCCGGCCCAACTCGGAGCGGAGCTCAACCTCCACCAGTTGACCGGCGTTCCAGGTCATTGAGACCTCAAACCCGTCCCGGGCGCGCAGCCCGGTGGCCCGGCCCGTAGGCCACGCCGAGGGCAGCGCGGGCAGCAGGTGGATCACCCGGGAGCCGTCCGGGGCCGTGCGGTGGCTCTGCAGGAGCATCTCGGCGATGCCTGCCGTGGCGCCGAAGTTGCCGTCAATCTGGAAAGGGGGATGGGCATCGAAGAGATTCGGGTACGTCCCACCGCGATGGAAATCCGTCTTCGTCCCACCCGCGGGCTGGAGCATGGTCGCGAGCATCTTGTAAGCGTGATCCCCATCCCGGAAGCGCGCCCACAGATTGATCTTCCAGCCCATCGACCAGCCGGTCCCGCCGTCCCCCCGCAGCTCCAGGGACCGTTGGGCGGCTCGCAGCAGAGCCGGCGCCGATTCCGGCGTGAGTTGGCAGCCCGGATAGACGCCGAAGAGATGGGAGACGTGCCGGTGGTGATCGTCGGGGTCGTCCCAATCCCGCGACCACTCCTGGAGCTGCCCGTGTCGGCCGACCTGATAGTGCAGCAGCCGGCTGCGGGCTACCTCGAGCTCGGCGCGGAACGCCGCATCGCAATCCAGCACCTCGGATGCGGCGATGCAGTTCGTGAAGAGGTCCCAGAGAATGGCCATATCCATCGTCGACGCAATACTGACCGCCAGCCGCTCCCCACCGGGCAGCGTGAACATATTCTCCGGCGAGGTCGCCGGCGCCGTCACCAGATGGCCCCGGCCATCCTCCGTCAACCAATCCAAGCCAAACCGCGCGGCCCCGCGCATCAGCGGATACGCCCGTTCCCGCAAGTAATCCACGTCCCCGGTGAAGGCGTAGTGGTCCCACAGATGTTGGGCGAGCCACGCGCCGCCCATCGGCCAACTGGCCCAGACCGGGTTGCCGTCCCCGTAATTGCCCACCGGTGCGGACTGCCGCCAGAGGTCGCTGTTGTGGTGCGCGACCCAGCCGTGGCAGCTGTAATTGACCGAGGCCGTCTCCTGTCCGTTCTCCGCCAGCTCCGCGATCATCGTCAGGAGCGGTTCGTGACACTCGCTCAGGTTGCAGACCTCGACCGGCCAGTAGTTCATCTCCGCATTGATGTTGAGCGTGTAGTTGCTGTTCCAGGGGGGAGTCACCATGTCGTTCCAGATACCCTGGAGGTTAGCCGGCTGGGTGCCGGGCCGCGAGCTGGCGATAAGGAGATAGCGCCCAAATTGGAAGAAGGGCGCCGCCAGATGAGGATCTGTGCCCTTATTAAATTGGGCCAGGCGACGACCCGTCGGCATCGCGGCGGCTGCCGTCTCCCCGAGGTCGATCTGCACGCGGTCGAAGAGGGATTGGTAGTCCGCGACGTGAGTGTCGCGCAGGGCTGCGTAGGCCTTGCCGGATACGGCCTCCAGGTGCGCTACGGCGATGGCTTCCGGATCCCGTCCTGCCAGCCCCGGCGAGGTCTGAAAATCGCGATAGCTGGTGGCTGCACTGAGAAGGAGCACCGCCTCGTCCGCCTCCTGAACGCGCACATTCTCCCCGTCCTCGGTCACCTGCCCACCGGCGGCGATCACGCGCAGGCGCGCCTCAAAATTCATCCCCTCGCCGTCTGGAGGATCGTAGCGGATGGGATCGTCACCCTCGTGGCCCCGGGGATCGACGTGTTTGGGCGCCTTGCCGGTCAGGATAAGCGTCCCCGTCCCCGGGTCCGGCGCGTGTGCCGGGGCCGTGACCTCAGCGTGAAGCGGGCTCGACATCGTCGCGCTGAATGAGAGCGCGCCCGGTCGATCGCAGCGCAGCCGGATGACCATGACCTGATCGGGGTAGGAGCAGAAGACCTCCCGCGTGTAGGTCACACCGGCGAGTGTGTAGCGGACCGTAGCGATCGCGTCCTCCAGGTTCAGCGCGCGTTCGTAGGCGTCGGGCTCGGCATCATGGTCGGTGCCGGGGTGCTCGACGTCAAGCACGAGATCACCTAAACACAGATAGGGCTGCGTGAAGGGGCCTTGCATAGCTTTGGCGCCCTCATTGGCCCGGGGTAGATCCCCGGTGAAGAGTGACTCTCGCACCTCCAGGAGGGCCTTACGCGCACCCGGATTGTTCCAATCGCGCGGCGCACCGGCCCAGAGCGTGTCCTCGTTAAGCTGGATCCGCTCCTGGGTCACACCGCCAAAGACCATGCCCCCGAGACGTCCGTTTCCTACCGGTAACGCCTCGACCCAGCGCTCCGCTGGTTCCTCGTACCAAAGCCGCCACGTCATTGTGATGCTCCTTTCTGCGTGATGCAGTGCGTTTTCGAGTTGCGCGTTCAAGGTTGAAGGTTGATTCAACAGTTCTAGTATACTTCTTCGGTCCCAAGAGCCAAAAGACGATCTGGACTCGCGTTAAGCGTCATTTCAGCCGTAGGATGACCTTCATTACAATCTCGACTGCGTACCCAGCACGGTTATTCGTAGCTCACCCACCATCTGTGGGATATTGGGGGTTTCCCCCTTGACAAGACCCTTGGTATTATATTATACTTGTATTACTTCAGAGGAAGGAACTTCGGTTCCAACCAAAGAAGGAAAGGGAGTCCCGAGTAACTCGACGACAACCTTATCGAGACCGGACAGAAGATTTTAAACCAAAGATTCATCGTAGCAGAGATGTGAAGATGAACACCGAGGAATAAAATCAACTGAAAGGAAATCTCAAAGCTCAATAACTTCGTAAGAGAATCTGAAGGTGAAGCTGAGAGCACACCTGAAGAGAAATTGGAGAAGTTAAGCGGAGAGAAAAGTAAGTAGGCCTTGATACCAAGGACCCGTAAGAGCGGTGACGAGGTAAAAAAGGAAAACCGAAAACGATAGGGAAGGCAAAGATTACTTGGGACCCCTTTTTTGTTGTCACCGCTCTCTTGACGAGTCGCTCCTCACGGGATGATCAACGTTTTCAGCGACCCCTGGACGTCCAGATCCTCCGTCTCACGGGCGAAGACCGCGTCGATCTCATCCAGCGGATACCGCACCGAGTGTTCGAAGATAACCCCGAGATCGAAGACACCGCGCGCCACCGCGCGGTAAGCCTCGCGCATATTCTCCACCGACTGGAGCTTGGTGTAGTGGACGCCGTTAAGGTTGCGGATCTCCAGGCCATCCTCGTGGAACCGGTGGAAGCAGAAGTCGTCGACCGGCGCGTAGTTATCCCCGTAGAGGGCCAGAATTCCATTGTGGCAGACCATCCCCAGTGCCTGCTTGATCCCGATGCCGGTGCCGCCCACGGCCTCCACCGCGACGTCCACGCCCTCACCGTTCGTGAGGTCATTGACCACCGCAACCGGATCCTCCTCCCGCGCGTTGATCACAACGTCGGCGCCCAACGATTTGGCGACCTCCAGCTTCTCGTCCACCACGTCGACGGCAATGACCCACGACGCCCCCGATTTGAGCGCGCCCTGAAGCATGATATTTCCCGCGAAGCCGACGCCGTTCACGGCGACCGTGTCCCCGAGCTTGACGCCCATATGAATCGCCGCCCAGGCCGCGCAGCCCAGCGGCTCGTAAAGACAGCCGACCTCGAAGGAGACCTCGTCGGGGATCGGCTGCACGTGCCGAACGTCCGCGACCCAGTAATCCGTATACGTGGGATAGATCAGACTGCCCACCCGGTCGCCTATGTTGACCGCACCGCCGCCGAGATAGGTATCCACCCCGCTCCCCATTTCCACGATGGTGCCGCCGCCCTCGTGGCCCAACGGGCCCATGGGATAGGCGTGCTTGGGCCTGCCGTCAGCGCGCCCGGCGCCGAGTTGGACGTCGGGTCCACCCTTGGCCTCGTCCTCCTCACGGACGCTGATGCCCCGGTAGTAATAGCGCTCCGATCCACAGACCGACGCCTGGTGGGCCTTGATCAGGACGTCGTTGGGTTTCAAGGGGGGCAGTTCCATACTTTCCACTGTCATCTTGCCGGGTTCCAGGTAAACCACGCGTGTTTCGACCATAGTCTCTATGCCTCATCTTTCTTTCTGGGTGTGCGTGCGGGTTCAACGTCAAATGGGGGACTGCCTGCGTTTCCTGGCGGGACGTATCCTACGTCGTGACCGTTCAACGCTCGGCATCCTCCAGATACGCCTATTGTACCTGAAAGACGCGTCAGCGCTCGAACCAGTTGCCATGGGGAATGCGGGGCCGGTCGGTCCCTATGCTTTCCGGCGCCCAGTAAACCCAGGCCTTCACCGGACCGTCCGCCGCGTGGATCAAAGCCCGCCGGCGTACGAAGAATCGGGGATGGCCCTCGATGCGGTCCGTGATGATGAGGGCCGGAGGCTGCACGCGCAGCAGGTCGCCGACGACCGTGTCCGCGCCGGGCCTGGCACCGGGGTACGCGCCGAGGTCGTAAAGCACCGCGTTCGGCAGTTGTGCGGATTCCGCACTGATCACGTAAGGGGCGATGTCCGGGTAGAAGCGGGCATCCGACGGGGAGGTATCGGCGCGCGGTGGGCGCAGCGTGCCGTAGACGAAGAGCGGAATCGGCGCGTCCGACGAATTAGCACCGGGCATACGTTAAGAACCGGTCCTCTGCCGGATTGGCGTTCGACGGCTTTCAAGCAAGACTACCACCAACGCCCCGTACGCTCCCACTTGCGCAGGTCTGCATTGACCACAGCCGGATCGAACGCCTCGGAATCGAAGGTGTCGCCATACCACTCCCGATAATCCTCGTGTTCGGGATGGTCGGGATTCCGGATAGCCTCCAGGAAGTTATGATATCCCCACAGGCCGCCGACGTCCTCGGGTGGGCCGGCGCGCTTGCCCTCCGTGCAGCGGGGATAGGTCTGCCCAACTTCCGGTTCCCGGACCTCCTCGATTTCCAGGATGTGCAGCCAGCTATCACCGAAGTCATACTCATACCGGAATGCGTCCCCCGGCTCTCGGGCAATCTGGTTCAGTTTCACCTTTCGCTCATCCTGAATCTCCACCCCGATATCCTCAGGATAGGGCACGCCATAATACGTCCCATCCACGATGAACTGGTGCAGATGCGCGTTGTTCCACCCCATCACGATCTGAATAATCGTGTGCAGTTGTGCCAACGTGACGTCACCATGAACGAGGATTCGACGCCAGATAGGCGGGTTGCTCCCAGCCAGGGTGATCCTGATCTGGTAGACTGGCGCCTTTGACGCTGCCGGCGTCTTTCGGGGCTTGACGCCCCGGGGTCTGAGGGGCGGAAGCTGTTCGGGCGGTACCAGCACCTGGATCGTGCGGGCCTGCCCGGGCTCTCGGGTGATCAATCCCTTCTCATGCAGCCGTACCACCATCTGGTGGATCGAGGTCGGGGTGCGCTGAAAGAACTCCTGCATATCCCCTTCAGACGGTGGCACGCGGTGGATCAGGGTGTAGTTATGGATGAAGGCCAGGTACTGTCCTTGCAGTTTTGTGAACGTGTACTCGGTCATAGGCTTTTAACTCCTCGTGCCCTCAATGCAAATCTCTCGGCACATGCTATGGTTCGGCGAGAATCTCCATTATTGAGGCTGGTCCATCAAGCAAGATACGCAAGTGATTGTGAGACCTATAGTTGTGCAGTATGGTCAGTATCACCCTCATTAAAGCCTGGGACTGCGGATCTCAATCGTCTCAGTTGGTTCCCGGGTCACCAGTCGAATCAGCACGGGGTCATCCGCATACTGTGATCTCACGCGCAAGTACAAAGTCTCGAAATCGGGATCGGCGTCAATGACACGTCCGCGATAGAGGGCGACATACTGACCCAGATGTGTCTGGATCAGCGCCGAATGCATAGCTTCAAATGCTTGGATCTCCGACTCAAGGGATTGACGCTTACGCTTATCGACGTAATTCCTGACCGCGCGATTCACCAACTCCTCAATTGTGACATCATCATTCTCAGAGATTCGTTCAACCGCGCGACGAACCTCTGGATGCAGCATAATAGGATCCGTGTTCATCCGCTAGCTCCTAGCATCAACAAGCTTCCACATCCAATGATCCAGGGGGTCAAGGATGCTCATTGCTCTGTCGCAAGCCCCATTTCCATGATTATCGTACTCTCAAAAGATGAAAACTCAAGACCAAGGCATGATGATCCCTCGATCACTGTTCAAACTTTCACGGCGGTTGTATACTATCCTTGTCAAACCTGAGAGGACACGGCGAGGATTCGATCGCTGACTAACACAGACTTGCACGACCAAGGAGGGAACCGATGACCGAGCATCATTTTGACCCGCAGACCTACCACAACACGTTTGGTCCGCACGAACCTGTGCTGCGTATCGCGGCCGGGGATACCGTTGTGACCAAGACGATCGATGCGCACGGCTGCGATGCCGATGAGGTCCAGGTCGCGCCCAAGCCCAATCCGCAGACCGGGCCGTTCTACGTGGAGGGCGCCGAACCCGGCGATGCTGTGGTGATTCACGTCGAGGTCGCGACGCCTAACCGCCCGACGGGCTGGACCTACACGCCGGTCGCGCCGCACGTCGTGGACCCGGCATTCGTCCCGGCGCTCCCCGAGCGCGAGCTGATGCGGTGGGCCCTCGACCTGGACGCTGGAACGGCGACGCCGGCGGTGCCCATCCCCGGGTTGGAGGGGCTCGTCCTGCCGCTCAACCCGATGCTGGGCTGTCTGGGCGTGGCCCCGTCGAACGAGCAGGCGATCGTGACGGCGACCTCCGGCCCGTACGGCGGGAATATGGACTACCGGGGCCTGGTCGCGGGCGCGACCGTGACGTTCCCGGTCTTCGAGGCGGGCGCCTTGATCCAATTGGGCGATGGGCACGCGGTTCAGGGCGATGGGGAGATCGTGGGCACCGGGATCGAGACGTCATTTGACGTGCGGTTTGCCGTCGAGCTGCGGAAGGGGCAGGCGCCGGCATGGCCGCGCGGCGAGGACGACGCGTACATCTTCACCATGGGCAACGCGCGCCCGCTCGACCAGGCGCTGCAGCACGCCACGACCGAGATGCTCCGGTGGCTGCAGGCGGATTACGGCCTGAGTTATGCTGCCGCGAGCACGCTGCTGGGGCAGGTGGTGGCCTACGACGTGGGCAACGTCTACGATCCGGCCTACACGATGGTCTGTAAGGTGCCGAAGGCGGTTTTGGCTGAATTGCGATAGCGTCACCTTAAACAGAAAATCAGATCCATCATTGACTTTGCTGACAGGGTGTATAGTATATAAACTATAAGGATTAGTAGTTATGTCGCGTTGTGAAGTTGAGTACTATGAGTCAGTTACCAACCGCTGTCCGGTTCAGGATCTCCTCAATAGTTTGGAAGTGAAGGAATGAAAGCGGCTTATACGGGGAATCAATTTGCTCAGTCAGTATGGGTCAGAATTGGTTTTGCTGGGGCGAGACCATGCCGCCTATCTCCGAGATAAGATATTTGAACTGCGGGTGCGCACACGACACAAGCGATTCAGAGTTTTCTACTTCTTCTTTGATAGAGATAAAGCCATTTTGACTCATGGAGTTGTTAAGAAGACTGGCAGGGTACCGGACTCAGAAATTGACCGAGCTATAGCTTATCGGCAGGACTACTTCAGTAGACATACATAAAGGGGCTGATGATGAAGCATAAAGCCTACGTTAAGGAACAGCGTCACAATCCGGATTATGTAAAGGCAGAAAAGGATCTGCAACCTGTGCTTGATCTTGCCGATGATGTTGTTCGCCTACGTATGGAAAGAGGGTGGACACAAGAAGAACTTGCAGAGAAAATGAGAACGTATCAGGCGAATATCTCCAAGCTCGAACACGGGCTGGCGAATCCAACTTTGGAAACCCTACAAAAGCTGAGTGAGGTTTTCGAGGTTACCCTGGAGATACGCTTGATTGACGATCGCCAAAACGAATCTGTGCCCGATCCTCAACCTTCGTACGCTGTAGAAGGTTCCGAATAATCTGGCGTCAATTGACCGCAGCCTGTGGAGCAGGAAAACAGTTGACCCACCTATCGATCTTTACCGTGGGGAGCCGGGGCGACGTCCAACCGTATATCGCGCTGGATTTTCCAGATATCCGGGGTTGACCGCGTCTAAAGTTCCAGGTAATCGCGGAGGAGCTTGACGGCCTTCTCCTTTTTTGACAGGCCGCTGCTGTAGCTCTGGATCAACGGGATGCGCCGCCCCGACGACAACACCAACTCTACGCGGTAAGCTTCGCCCTGCGTGTTGTTGGGAGCACGCCCTAAACCCACACCTACAATCTCGCGCAGTGGATACCTCGCCGTCTTCACGCCGTCCAACCGCACGGCGCGATAGAGAGCGACGCCCTCACTATCGACATAAGACTGGACCGTTGCCCCCGATAGGGCCGCCAGGGGAGCATCCTTGAGAGGCACGCCGAAGAGCGATTCCTGCAAGCGGCAGCGTATGCGTTCGACCGTCGGTCGCTTGCAGACTAAGGCGACCGTTCTCCCAAAAATGAAGAGTGAGACAACCCCTATGCCTAAAAAGCTCAAGGCAAGCACAAACAGGCCCACACTTGGAGCTGGTCGCACCTTTAATACGTTTTGATTGCGCCGGATGACCCGCATTTTTCCTCCGTATGTTGTTGTCTTTCCATCATATCCCCCCTATATTACTGATCCGAACATGTGAAATTAAACAAATTCGGGCACCCTTTAGGGAACGTTGGAATCTTTAGTAAGTTATGCGCGGATCAGTAACAGTTGGTTATCTGCATGTTAAGCCTACGACAGTCCCGGTCCAGACAGGAAGGGAGTCAATCAAGAACTGCCCTCCCTAGTCATACGACCAGGGGACATCCTGACCGGACAGGCATCTATGCATCCCGACGGTTGAAGGATGCGCCGGCGAGTCTCATCGGGTAGACTTTTTGTAAAGGACTAAAGAGTTTGTGTCAATGTGGAAGTAGCTTACTGAACAAAGGGGAGGAGAGTTAGGGATGCAAAGACGAAAATACAGCTATACAGCTTTGGGGATGATGTTTGGGCTTATGGTCGGCGCGGGACTTGGGGCGATCCTGACCGCCACAACCGGGGACGCGATCTATGTTGCGATCACCGGTATCGGGTTGGCGTTGGGCCTCTCGTTGGGCGCTGCGTATGATGCGTCGAAAGAGGAAGAGGAGAACCCCAACGGGGAACGCGCATGACGCGTCGCCGTATCGCCCTGATCCTGCTGCTTGGCTGCGTGGCCATGATGTTGGGCCACCCCCTCGCGGCTGCCGGCCCGGACTTCGAGGCCGTCGACGCGTTCGTGCGTGAGGAGATGGCCCGCCACCGGATCCCCGGCCTGGCTTTAGCCGTCGTCCGCGGCGATGAGATCGTGCATCTGCGGGGATACGGATCGGCGGGGCGGGGTCGCCCGATGACGGCGCAGACGCCGCTCTACATCGGATCCATCAGCAAGTCGTTCACCGCGTTAGCCGTGATGCAGTTGGCCGAGGCGGGTGAGATTGACCTGGATGCGCCGGTGCAGGCCTATCTCCCCTGGTTTCGCGTTGCCGACGAAGGGACCGGCGGTCGCACCTCTGAGACACTCACCGTGCGGCACCTGCTGCACCAGACGAGCGGTCTCTCCGAGGAGACGTATCTAGCCGACCTGCCGTCGGGTACCACGCTGGAGGGCGCGGTCAGGGACTTGCGCCGCGCCGAACCGGTCGACCCGCCCGGGACGGCATTCCACTACTTCAACCAGAACTACACGACGCTGGGACTGCTGGTGGAGACCGTGTCGGGAGAACCGTACGGTGCGTACGTACGCGATCAGATCTTCGAACCACTGGCCATGGACCGCAGCGCCGCGACCCCTGAGGGGATTGGCGATCTCGATGCGGCCCAGGGCCACGGGGTGCTCTTCGGCTTTCCGCTCCCCCGGGAGCAGGGGACGTCCGCCCACACGATGCCCGAGGGCGGGCTCGTCGCCACGTCCGAGGATATGGCCCACTACCTCGTCGCCCAGCTCAACGGCGGCGCGTACGCGGATCGCCGTGTGCTCTCGGCCGAGGGCATTGCAGCGATGCAGCAGCCGGATACCCCCGGCGCGCCGGCAGGCGAGGGATATGGGATGGGCTGGATCGTCGAGCCGTGGCAGGACACGCACGTCGTGCGCCACGGCGGCTCCCTGGAGAATTTCCGGGCTTTCGCGTGGCTGCTGCCGGCGCACGACACCGGGTTTGTGGTGCTCATCAACCAGAACGGGTTCGTCCCCGCGATGATGGCCTATTCCGAGATCCCGGCGGGGATCGCCGCGTTGCTCACCGGGGCGGAACCCGAGACGGGGTTGTCCATGCGGGTGTTCTATGGGGGCGTGGTCGCGGTCTTTTTGCTCGTAGTCGTCCTCGACGTCCGCTGGTGGCTGAGGACGATCCGGCGCAAGGCGGCGGCGTACAACTCGAAGTCCGGGCGACTCGTACGTTTAATCGGCGGGTTGCTGCGAACCGGTGCCTTCTATGCGCTGCCCTACGTGCTGCTCGCGGCGATGGACCGGGGATTCCGTTGGGGCTTGGGATGGGCGATGGCGCCGACGGTGGTGCTTTTCATCGGGTGGAACGTCGTGATGGGGGCGGCGAAGGGCGTGGCCCGGTTAACGTTGTGGCGTTGTCCTGATCCTGCGCTCGCCTGAGAAGGTGTGCTTCGGCGACCGGGTGTCGGACACGCGTGTTGTTCATAGCTGATAAGACAAGAGGAGATCATGAATAGGATTCTGGTTACGTACGCGACGAAAAGCGGTTCACCTCGCTCACCCATTACCTGGAGCCCGCGTTTCAGTGCGCGCCCGAGGCCGCTCCGGTGAGTGTCGCCTTCTTCAACGGCAGGTTGGACTATGGCCGTCTGAACCTCTTTGAGCGGTGGTTCGTCCGGCTGGCGATCCGTGCGCCGGAGGGTGACTTCCGGAACTGGACGTTCATTCAAGAATGGGCTGAGGGTCTCTCGGCCGACCTGGTGGATGGATAGCGTGCGGAAAACAGGTTCAGAAGCACGTAACGTGATCGTGAGGGTATCATGAACAACGATGGGTTGCATAGTAGGAATAGGGTGGATTCTGCCGGATGCGTGCGGAACGTGACAGCCCGGCAGTGTTTGAGACGAGCGGTGGTCTCCGTGTTGCTTGTGGGGCTGCTGGTGGTCGGCGGCGGCTGCACCCGGTCGTCGCCGGGGCCACACGATCCCCTGGATACCTTCACGGCGCACCTTGACCGGCGCGTTCCCCGCTTGATGGATCGATACGACGTTCCCGGCGCGAGCCTCGCACTCGTTCGGGACGGGGACCTGGTGTGGTCCGGTGCTTACGGATACGCCGACCTTGCGCGCGGGCGCAAGATGACGACGGACGCGGTCTTTCGGGCGGAGTCTATCTCGAAATCGGTCACGGCCTGGGGCGTGATGCGATGGGTCGAGGAGGGCCGGATCGATCTGGACGACCCGGTGCAGCCGTACCTCGCCGATGGGGCCTTGGCGGATAACGTGGGCGACGCGGTCGCGGTGCGACACCTGCTGAGCCAAAACGCCGGCATGCCGCTGGGCCCCATCGGCGCGGGGGTGGAATACGCCCCGCAAAGCGAGCGGACCTCTTTACGCGCGTACCTGATGGCGGAGGTGCGGCCCGTCCGCGACCCCGGTACGGGGTTTCTGTACTCGAACGTCGGGTTCAATCTCCTTGAGCTGCTCGTTGAGGAGGTCACCGGTCGTGATGGTGCTGTCGGCCGCTTATCCCTGCTCTTCCGAGGAGATTTGAAATCTCCGGGTTGCGCGCGGGGCTGACCACGAAGGGCAAGACCTTAACCTGTTTTCCGCACCTTAACAGTTGAATAGAAGGGGATGGAATGCAAAAATGCTTACCTACTCGGCGTTCTTGGGATCGGTGATGCA
>DAOTTS010000025.1:0-55609 GCA_034437735.1 Anaerolineae bacterium | reverse complement strand
CGGTGAAGAGCTGCGAGCGCTACGATGGCGTTGGGGTGCGGTGGTGGTGGGTTATGGTGTGAGCGCTGCTGTCGGCGCCTGGGGGCTCTCCTGCCTCGGAGAGACGTGGCGACTCTGGCTGATGGGCGCGGTCATCACCGCCGCGTACCAGCTGATCCGCGTCTGGCAGCTGCTGCCTTTGAATCATCCGCCGGACGCGACAACGCGCTTCTCCTCTTTTGGACGCGCCAACCTGCTGACGCTGACCCGGGGCGTGCCCCAGCTGCTCCTGGGTGGCTTGCTCCTTACGCCTCCGCCCTCCGGGTGGCTGCGTTGGATGCCTGCGCTTCTCTACGGGCTGACGATTCTCGGCGACCACTTCGATGGCTATCTAGCGCGCACGCGGGGCCGCGTGACGGTCATGGGCGCCCGGCTCGACATGGCCTACGACGCGCTGGCGATTGTTCTCATCGCCCTGGTGGGCGTGCGCTACGGCGTCTTGCCCTGGTGGTACCTGGCGGTGCCGTTGGCGCGCCCGCTCTTCGTCCTCGGGATCTGGCTGCGTCGGCGGTTGAATCGCCGGGTCGCGCCGCTGCCGTACAGCGCCATGCGCCGCATGGTCGCCAGTCTGCAGATGGGCTTTCTCGCCGGGGTGATGGCGCCGCTTTTTGATCGCACCGCAACCCGTTGGCTGGCGACATTCTTTATGGCGCCGCTGATTGGCGGCTTTCTGCGTGACTGGGGCCTCGTCTGTGGGCGACTGGACCCGACGTCGGACCGTTATCATCGCCGATTGCGGACGCTGGGCCTGTGCTTGACGCAGTGGTTACCGCTGGCACTCCGGTCGTTTATGGTGCCCTTGACCCTCCTGGCACGAAGATCTTGGCCCCAAAGCGTGCAATGGGCAGCCCTGATCTCCTCTGCGCTGATGGCGTTGGGCCTGATGGGACGCACGGCCTCAGGCGTGTTCTTGATCGCAGTCTCATTGGCAACCAGACAGCGCAGCGTGAACGGGTTCGACATCATCCTGCTGGCCCTGAGCACCTCGGTGCTCTTCCTGGGCACGGGGCCGGCTGCGGTGTGGTCGCCAGAACGGCGTTTCTTGATGGAGCGCTCGGGCGAATAGGAGACGTGGAACATCCTCTTGAAATGAGGAAACCCGCGTTCAGCAGATTCCCAAGATTCAGAGGCATCGCGCCCGGACTTGCATTCTCCGGCTGGTCGCGTAGAGTATGGGCAGTGTGTCGACACTCACCAACAAGTGCACCGGGAGGTGGCCTATGGCTGTTGCGAGAAAGGTTCTGATAGGACTGCTGATCGCCGTCGGCGCTGTCATCGTAGTGGTGGTGCTGCTGCAGATCATCCTGGCGTGGATCTCGCGCCGCACGACGCCCGAGATGGGTGTCACCGATGACATGTTGCAACCGTGCCCCAACTCACCGAACTGCGTGTGTTCGCAGGCCGAGGATCCGCGCCATGCCATCGCCCCGATCCCCTATGCGACATCGCGGGCGGAGGCCCGGACGACGCTCCTGAACGTGATCGCCGCGATGGAAGACGCGACGATCGTCACCCAGGATCCTGCCTACATCCGCGTAGAGGTCTATGTGAGGGGCTTCGGATTCATCGACGATGTTGAGTTCCTATTCGACGAGGAGGCGCACGTCATCCACGTCCGTTCGAGCTCGCGCGTCCCCTACTATGACTTTGAGCTCAATCGCAAGCGGATGGAGAGTGTGCGCGCGGCCTTCGAGGCTGCCTCGAACTAGACGCAGGTGGACCCGACCAATCTCATCAGTCTGGCCGTAGAAATCGTCTTCGGGGTCGTGCTGATACTGTGAGCGCCAAGCTGCCGAAGCCCGGATTAGGCTGTACCGGCTGCCGTGCATGTGCCTGTTAAGGAACAGAGGCTCAAGACGTGGTCATCCACCTTATTTTTGTCCTTTCGTGGTCTTGACAATCACTGACACGTTCCATTTGACGACGCACGCTGCCACCTCCCTGATTGAGGACATCACGCCTCCTTATTTGGGGCTACCGAACACAGCCAGTGAGTTAAGTGCTACACGTCAGAAGAAGATAACATTACCACGCGAAAGCCATTGACTCCCTTATACCCTTGCGGGCTTCTCGAGCTACGACGTGCGCAGCGAATGTCACGCGCGTTGTCATAGAACGTGCCCCCACGGACGACCCGCAGCCCGATCAGATCCTCGACCTCGCGCCCATCCAGGGAATCATAGGGATAATCCTCACACAAACTTTGGGTCCATTCACATACGTTACCTGCCATGTCTGCACAGCCATACGGGCTGTCGCCCTGCGGCGAATACGTTCCTACCGGCGTTATGTGACCGGCGTTATACCCGTAGTTGCACACGTCCGCCGTCGGGGAGGTATCGCCCCAAGGATACCTGAGCCCCTCAGTGCCCCGCGCTGCCTTTTCCCATTCCGCTTCGGTAGGCAGCCGTCCCCCGACCCAGTCCGCGTAGGCGCTTGCCCCGTACCAGGAGACCCCCACGACCGGATGGTCAGCACACTCTCGATTGGAACGGAATCCATCATCGTTCCGCTTGATCTGGCAGTCCCCATCCGCCACCTCCAACCAGTGAACCCCACCCGTTTCTTGGTTGCCCGTTTCGTTGACAAAGGTCACAAACTGGGCATTGGTCACTGCATACTTGTCGATCCAAAAGCCGTTCAGTGTCAGGGTATGCACCGGGCGTTCGTCACGCTCGCCCTTCGCACTGCCCATTACGAACGCACCCGCCGGCACGTAGACCATCACGGATCCATCGGCGGGGCGTGTCCAGGTATCACCCATCGAGCCATTGACCGGCGGCATCGTGTCTGACGGGGTCTCCGGAAATTGCGTCATCGTATACCTCCTGTGCGCAAGTCTTCTGCACATAAATAAACTTCGAGACGTATGAACGACAAGACACATGAACGACAAGATGGAGTCGCTCACGTGGCGGTACAGGACTTACAGGATAGAACAGCAACATGCAACATCTATCCCATACACTCCATACCCAAGACCGTCCCCCATCCGTGGTCGGCCCGTACGACCCATTTTAGCCGTGCAAACCCGGTGCAAGGCACGTAAGCCGTCAAGGGGGGGCGGTGGCCTTACGGTGTGCGAGGTTGCGCGGGTCTTGAGGGTTGGGCGCGGAAGTGCCTCGCACCTATCATAAACACGGGTCCAGGCGCTCGTGAGAATGAAACGAAGGCGCTTTTCGCGACGTGAGTCACGGCGCTGAAGACGCCTACGACAAGCCCAGGTAGGGAAGATCCTTCACGTCGGACCTGACCTCGGACCTCCGACGAATGACTGTCCTAAAGATACCCCGGAGAGGACTCGAACCTCTAACCTTGTGCTTAGAAGGCACTTGCTCTGTCCGAATTGAGCTACCGGGGCATAGGACCCACGCCCGTAGGGGTGGGCCCGCGCGTTACGCCGCTGCGTCCTCCCGGCTCGGGCGGAGGCCCAACCGCACCTGGCGCCCCGCAAGGACGCGCAGCACGCGGTCCGCCGGCTGATTGATCAGCGGGGCTAACGCTTTGGGCGAGAGCGGCTGGTTGCCGTTCGCCAGGAACGCCCGGAAGACGGCCTCGACGATGGTCGGGGCATCGGCGACGTAGCCGGGCTGGTTGCTGCAATGGGTCGTGATCACGTACTGCAACCCGTCGACCTGGCGCACCTCGCCGGTCTCCCAGTCGACCCAGTCGATCTTGTCGTCCAACGGTTCGCCCGCGTAGGCGTCCCGATGTTCCGGGCAGAGATGGGAGACCAATTTCATATTCAGATCCAACCCCTGACGCTCCCACCACGCGTAATCAATGTGGAACGGCGTATCCAAGGTTGGCTTGATGAACTGCATCAGCTTCGGATCAAGGACCATGCTTGGCATCATTCCTCCCCACGATAAGCCCAGTAATTGTCACCCAACGATTCGTATTTATCCAGTTTGGCCAGCGTCGCCAGCATCGGTCCGGGCGGCACGCGCCGCATCAGGTTGACGACACTGTAAAGGGTCAGCGCGTGGACGGCCCGCTGCAAGCTCAAGCCTGCCAGCCCGCTAAAGCCCTGGTCAATCAACTCGGGCAGAGACGTGTTGTCAAACTGCCCGGAAAGCGCATCGACCGTGTCCGGCTCCGGCACGACAACCGCGGCGAGCTCGTCGTACTCGGCAGAGACCAGGACGCGGGTCACCTCGTAGACGAAGTGGCTCTGTTCGACCGTGACGGTGCGGAGCCACTCGCGGCGCTGCGAGCGGATCGGACGCACGCCGATCCGGAACTCGTCCTCGGCCTCGCCCTGGGCGAGGTCGATGTACGATCCCACGATAACGTCTTTCTCCTCATACCATGCATCAAGCCCGTAGATATAGCGCCCACTGCGCACGACCCAGCCGGGGAACCGCTCCCCCGTGTCCATATCGACAAACGTGAACCGGATTCGGTCGGCGATCTGGGCGGTGGGGAAGAGGACCTCGACGTTCGGGGCCAGGGGCAGCGTCCCACTGCGCAGGTGCGGGTAGCTCAATACAACCGTGATTTCGTCATCTGGCCCCACCGGCCCGTCGGGCTCTAGGTCCGACCACTCATCCGACGCCTGTTCCTCCAACGCGAGCATCACGTCGTCGAGCAGGCCCCGGTCGTAAGGGATCGGCATATACGTGAGCTTCTCGGGCGTCTCCAGCACCTCCGGCGGCTCCATAGCCCGCAGATACCAGAGGGCGTGGCCTGAGGGCCCCACCTCATCGAAGCGCCTGTCCCGGAGCAGCGCGTACTCCAGGGAGAAGAGCTGCAGCGATCGCGACACCTCGGCGGGGAGATCCATTTCCTCCAGGAAGGCCTCGGAGCGCAGCGGTCCGCCGCCCTCCATGTCCAATAAGGCCTCGGCGATGTTCAACTGGACTTCGGAGATATCGACAAGCAAGCCCCGGACGAACCACAGGTGCGCGACGTTCACGAACTGCTCGTCGCCGGGCAGGGTCTCGCGCAGGGCGGCCTCGATCCGATCGCCGTAGCGCTCGTAGAGGTCATCCACGTCGACGTCATCCTCCGGCAAGAAGGTTGCCGTGTTCAGCGGATGTCCGTGCCCGAACTCGGCGACAAACTCCCGTACCCGATCGTTCTCGGTTTCAACTTCAAGGACCCGAAAAGGTTCGTACTCCGGATTTTTTCCGGGCCGAACGCCCACCACCACCCCGGTCAGGTTCCCCATCTGTGGGAAGATCAGCGTATCCCCCTCCTCATAGACATCCTCCGGACGGTACATCCGCCCCTGCGCGAGGGTATCCTCCACGAGCTCCTGCACCTTCTCGTGACGATAGCGCGTCAGCTCATACGCAAGCTTATCAATCGTGTGAGGTTTCTCGCTCTCAACGAGGAAATTGACGAGGTGATCCAGATCCGAGGGCTGAACAGCGAACTGTTCCCAATACTGACCATCATGTAATGCACGACTTTCGCTCATAAGCCTCGCAGTCTTGATCTTGACTTGATTGACTAGACACCGGCAATCCAACGATCCCCGCAGGTCGGGGCCGCCCACGCTATGGGTGCGGCGGACCCCCCAGACGGAATCCCCCCAGATTGCCAAAAGTCATTATAGCAGCAATGGGACTATTGACAAATTCTGGATTTCGTCGACACTAAGAGTAAGACGTTGAGGTTGAGCGCTGGGGGCACGGGCTGTGGACCAAGCCGAACCGCCTCAGGAGGGAGAGAGCCATGAACCAAACGAAGACGTACACCGATCTTGTGACCGTCTACGTCGCCCAAGGGATGCTGCGCGCTTCGGTGATTCGCGGGGCCCTGGAAAGCGCCGGGATCCCGGTCGTGTTGAAGTACGAATCCGTGGGTCAGACCCTCGGCCTCACCGTCGATGGTCTGGGCCGGGTGGAGGTCCAGGTCCCCGAAGAGTGGGAGCAGGAGGCGCACGATCTGCTCCACGTGGAGCCGCGATCGGGTGAGATCTTCGCGGTGCCGCCGGACGTGAAGCCCGAGGAGGATTAGGGGCGCGAGTGCGTGATTGGGGCCTTGCAGCCGCCGGTATCTCTCCCGCTACCGGCGGCTGTTGTTGTTGGGAGGTTGCCCCCCCTCTAACTCCCCCCGTGGGGGGAGAATTGGGAGCAGCGGTGGGTTGGGGGCTGCCCTCGTGGAGGGAGAATTGGCCGGGATGTGGTAGCATGGCGACGTTCATCGCACACAGGTAGGAGAGGACCTTGCATTCAACCGTACGCGTCATAGGAGGAGGACTGGCCGGCAGTGAGGCCGCGTGGCAGATCGCCGAGGCCGGGCTTTCCGTCGTTTTGAAGGAGATGCGACCGCACACCCTGACGCCCGCGCACACAAGCGGGGATCTCGCCGAGTTGGTCTGCTCCAACTCGCTGGGATCGGACCTGACCCGCAAGGCGCCCGGTCTGCTCAAGGAGGAACTGCGCCGGCTGGGCTCGCTCATCATCGAGGTCGCCGATGCGCACCGGGTGCCCGCCGGTGGGGCCCTGGCGGTCGCCCGCGCGCAGTTCGCGCAGGCGGTCACAGCCCGGATTGAGGCCCACCCGAGGATTACGGTAGTGCGCGAAGAGGTCACGGCGATCCCGGAGACCGGGCCGACGATCGTCGCCAGCGGCCCGCTGACGTCGGCGCCGCTGGCCAAGGCGATCCGGGCGCTGAGCGGCCGGGACAACCTGTACTTCTACGACGCCATCGCGCCGATCGTCGAGCGCGCGTCGGTGAATATGGACGTCGCCTTCCGGGCCTCCCGGTACGAACGGGGGGAGAACGCGGCAGGCGACTATCTCAACTGCCCGATGAACGAGGATGAGTATCACGCGTTCGTCACGGCCCTGCTCACCGCCGAGCGCATCGCGCTCCGGTATTTCGAGCGGGACGACCCCCACTTCTTTGAGGCCTGCCTGCCCGTCGAGGTGCTCGCGGCCCGGGGCGAGGACGCGCTGGCCTACGGGCCGCTCCGCCCGGTCGGCTTGCGGGATCCGCGAACAGGCCGCCGGCCCCACGCGGTGGTCCAGTTGCGGCAGGACAACGCCGCCGGGACGCTCTACAATCTGGTGGGGTTCCAGACGAATCTGAAATACGGGGAGCAGGACCGCGTTCTGCGGATGATCCCCGGGTTGGAGGACGCATCCTTCGTCCGGTACGGCTCCATGCACCGCAACACGTACGTCAACGCGCCGGCGCTCCTGGCGCCGACCCTGCAATGGCACAACCGCCCCGATCTCTTCTTCGCCGGGCAGATCGCCGGGCTGGAGGGCTACGCCGGTAACGTCGCCGGGGGCTGGCTCGCGGGGGTCAACGCGGCCCGGCTCGTCCAAGGGCGGGCGCTGCTGACCCCGCCGCGCGAGACGATGACCGGCGCGCTGATGCACTACATCACGCACGCCGAGGTCAGGGGGTTCCAGCCGATGAAGGCAAACTTCGGGTTGGTGCCGTCGCTAGGCCGCCGCGTGCGGGGGAAGCGAGCCCGCCGGGAGGCCTACGCGGAGCGGGCGCTGGCTGCGTTGGCGCAGTGGATGGAGGCGGAGACACCTCAGGTGTAAGTAAGGGATTAAGGGGTGTCTATGGAAGCCCGGTGCAAGTCACGTAGGGCATAGAGCATTCTCGAAGGCCTTACGGATTTCTGAGCTGCTTTGTCTTGATGTTTGGGCCCGTACGTGCCTCGCACCGGTTCAGGTCGCTATTGGTTCGGACGTTCGGTCAGGGTCAAGGTCGTGGTCTGCGTCTCGCCGTCGCGGGAGAAGGTAACGGTGATGGTCTCGCCCGGACGCTTGTTCGTCTCCAGGTAGGCGATCAGATCCCGAGCGTTCGTGATGGTACGGTCGTCGATCGCCGTAATCACGTCGCCGCCCAAGGGCACCTGCCCATAGCGGGTGTTGACGGACCGCCTCGCCCCCTCCAGCCCCGCTTGATCGGCCGGGGAGTTAGCTTCCACCTGGGTGATGATGAGGCCCTGATCGGGGACCTCAAAACCGAGCTCACCGAAGTCCTCGGCCAGCCGAGGCGTCAATCCGACCGGCAGGAACCGCACCCCCATCCAGGGATGTGCGTAGACCCCGTTCTCAATCAGCTCGGGAACCACCCGCTTGACGATCTGCACCGGAATCGCAAAGCCGATCCCGGCACTGGCCCGGCTCGGGCTCACGATCTGGGCGTTGACCCCGATGACCCGGCCCTCAAGGTCGAGGAGCGGCCCCCCCGAGTTGCCGGGGTTAATGGCGGCGTCGGTCTGGATGGCCTCGCCGATGAAGCGCCGGTCGGGGCTCTCGATGATGCGGCCCAGACTGCTGATGACGCCGAAGGTGACAGTCTGTTCCAGGCCGAAGGGATTGCCGATCGCCACGACGAATTGGCCGACCCGGAGCGTCTCGGAGTCCCCCAGGCCGACGGACCGCAGCGGATGGCTGTCCGGGTCAACCTTGATGACCGCCAGATCGTAGGTGGGGTCGGTCCCCACCACGTCGGCCGGCACGGTGTTCCCATCGGCGAAGGTCACGCGGATCTCATCCGCCTGCTCGATGACGTGGTAGTTGGTCACGATGTGTCCCTCATTATCATAGACGAAGCCCGACCCGCTCCCCTCCTGGGGCATCGGGTTGGAGAAGAAGTCGTAACTGATGGACGTGATCGAAATGTTGACCACCGAGTTCCCGCTGGCCTGATAGACCGCCTCGACCTGGCTCTGAAGATCCGCCAGGGCGCCGTCAGGCGACTCGACGACCACCGGCGGCGGTAGCGACGTCGGCATCGGCGTCGCCGCCGAGGGGGTGAGCGTCGGGGCCGCCTCGGGCATCGGGGCTTCGAGCAGCGAGCATCCCAGAGATATTCCCAATAAACCTAGTACCAGCAACACAATCATCCGCTTGTTTCTCATCTTCAGCCTCGTTTCTATCTATGGGACGAGAAAGACCGGGCACGACGCGCCCCGGAGCACCTCGGTGCTCACATCCCCCAACAGGATATCGCTGACCTTGGACGGCCCCCGGGTGCCCAGCACGATCAGGGAGACGCCCTCGTCACGCGCCGTCTCCAGGATCACGGGCGCCGGCTTGCCGCTCTCCACCCGGCCCACCGCTCTAACGCCCTCATTTTCCAGGTAGTCCACGGTATCATCGACGACCTCACGCGCCACCGATTCCAGCATCTCGATCAGATGTTGGTATCCCTGGGTCGCCACGTAGCGGCTCGGGGATTCATAGACGTGCAACACAACCACCTCCGCGTCCTCAACCTGCGCGAGATGTTCCAGATAGATCATCGCGCGCTCGGCGGCCGGGGTCCCGTTATGTGCAAACAGAATTTTGTTAAACATGGCCCCTCCTTGATTCTATACGACTCCGTCAACGTTCTTTGAGCGCCAGCGTCGTCCCCGAAACGGGGGCTCCAAGCAGACGGTCAATACATGCTAGAGACCATCCCGAGACGGGGTGCCCCGCCTCTATGGGGCGTTACCCACGTTTCGCCTGAAGCTGCTCAAAGATCGATTTCTCTTCTGCGCTTAGGTCCTCAGGCAGCCGCACATCGACGACAGCGTAGAGATCCCCACGATCCTGAGGATGGTTCAGGGCGGGCATGCCCTTGCCCCGCAGGCGGAACTGCGTGCCGTTCTGGGTCTCCGGCGGGATGCGCAGCATCACCGACCGTCCATCCGGCGTCCTGACCGGCGCCTCGCCACCCAGGATGGCGGTGTAGATATCCACATCGACCCGGGTCTCAAGGTCATTCCCATCGCGCTCGAATCGCGGGTCATCCTGCACGTCGACGACCAGGAAAAGGTCGCCCGACGGCCCGCCAGATCTGCCGGGCGATCCCTTCCCGGCGAGCCGGATGCGCGTCCCATCCCGGGCGCCGGCGGGAATTTTCACCTCGATTTGCTGATTCCCGACCTGAAGCCGCCGCGTGGTACCGTGATACGCCTCGTCAAAGCTGATCCGAACCTCGTGTTCGTAATCGCGGCCCGCTTGCGGGCGCGCCTGCGCGCGGCCGCCAAACCCACCCAGGAGATCGCCAAGATCCCCATAACCCCGGCTGTCGAAATCTCGGCGGTCAAACCCGCCGCCTCCAAAGAGCTGCTGGAAGAAATCGGAGAAGACGTCCTGCCCGCCCATCCCGCCTGGGGTCCCGTATGTATAGGTGGGGCCGCCGCGCTGCTGGCCGCTGGGCCCCTGCCACTGCTGCCAGAAGTCCTCGGGCTGGCCGCCCATGTTCTGCCACTTCTTCCATTCACTGCCGAACTGATCGTAAAGTTTCCGCTTTTCCGGATCGGAGAGCACCTCGTACGCCTCGTTGACGTTCTTGAACTTCTCCTCCGCCCCCTCATCATCAGGATTGAAGTCCGGATGATATTTTCGGGCGGCCTTACGATAGGCTTGTTTGATCTCCTTTTCGGAGGCGCCCTTTGACACCCCTAAGACACTGTAATAATCCTTATAATCCATATACCCCCCTTACGATCTCACCCTATGGGAGAATACACACCTCGAAAAAACGTCTCCGATCTCTGTCCCACGCCGGGATTCCCGCGTTTCAACACAATGGATCCGTTACCCTTATTGTACACCCTATTTGCATCCAACACGGGCCAAACTCACGCATACCAGAGCTTGACTCCAACTGACGCTCGCAAAAGAAGGCCTTTTTACCGCAGAGATCCAGAGAAAAACAAACTGCTATTAAAAACCGGAGATTACAAATCTCCTAAGAACAATCACATCTCCTCAGAACAACGAAGAGAAACTCGAAAGCTAGCCGAAGGCCTACGCCCCCCGCTTGGCGACAACGACCTGAGCGGGTCTCAGCACCCGGCTGTCCAACCGATATCCCGGACTGACCACCTCTACCACCCGCATGTCCTCCTCCTGACCGTCGGGCGCAGGCACCATCGCCACCGCATCGTGCCACTGGGGATCGAATGCCCGCCCCAGGGCGAAAATCCGCTCGACGTCCTCATTGAGGAGCAGCTTCATCATCCCATCATACGCCAACTGCACCGCCTGATGATTCGGGTCCCCCGGATCGAGATGCTCAAGCGTCTTCTCCAGGTTGTCCATCACGTCCAGGAGTCCGGTCAGCAACCGCACCTTGTCATCCAGGATCTCACCCTTGGCCCATCGCTTCTGGCGTTTGCGATAGTTGTCCATCTCCGCCCGCAGGCGGATGGCCATATCGCGCCAATCGGGGTCGGCCGCTTGACCTTGATCCGCCTTGGACTCGCGCGGCTCGTCACCCGCCTCCGGTTCCGCCTGCGAACGCTGACGGCGCGGTCGATCCTCTTCCTTCTCACCTTTCCCTCGCAGGATCGGTATCTTGAACGCTTTCCCTTCCGTACCCACCATATTCCTTATCACCTCACGTCACACTTAGGGAGTCCCAGGGTTCAAACGACCCCAAACCAGGCGTTCCTTCCTTGGAAAATCCCGGCTATGGGGATGATTTGTTCTCTGGGACAGCCGAACCTTCTCAACAGAAAGGGGTGGCCTAAGCCACCCCTTTGTCGTTTTCTTCAATGCGCCGAAATTAGCAGCGCTAGCCGACCTCGGTGTATTCACCCTCGACGACGTCGGGGCCCTCACCGGACTCCTGTCCGCCGCCGGGCGCGCCGCCCTGGGGACCGGTTCCGGGACCATAGCCCGGACCCACGTTGGGGCCTTGGGCCGGACCGGCGCCGGGCTGCTGGCCGCCATAGGCCTGCTGACCGATCTTCATCGCTGCTTCTCGCAGCTGCTCCATCTTGTTGCGGATCGCACCGGCGTCATCGCTGTTTTCCTTGAGGTCACGCAAATCGTTCATCAGACTCTCGACCTCACCGCGCACGTCACCGGGGACCTTCTCGCCCAACTCTTCGAACGTGTTTTCCATCTGGTAGATCATACTGTCCGCCTCATTGCGGGCGTCCACCAGTTCCTGGCGCTTCTGATCCTCTTCGGCGTGGCGCTCAGCTTCGTCGACCAGATCGTCGATCTCGCTGTCGCTCAAGTTCGTGCTGGCCGTGATCGTGATGTTCTGCTCGCGCCCAGTCGCCTTATCCTGTGCTGCCACGTTGAGGATGCCGTTCGCATCAATATCGAACGTGACCTCAATCTGCGGCACGCCCCGCCGCGCGGGGGGAATCCCGTCCAGGCGGAACTGCCCGAGCAACATATTATCGTTTGCCATCGGCCGCTCGCCCTGATAGACCTTGATGTCCACCGCGGTCTGATTGTCCTCAGCCGTGGTAAAGGTCTCGCTCTTGCGAACGGGCACCGTGGTGTTGCGGGGAATCAAGTTGGTCATCCGACCGCCAAGGGTCTCAACGCCCAGTGAAAGCGGCGTCACATCCAACAGTAGAATGTCCTTGACGTCGCCGGCCAACACACCACCCTGAATCGCCGCACCGACGGAGACAACCTCATCGGGATTGACGCCCTTGTGGGGCTCCTTGCCGTTCGTCAAGTTGCGCACCATATCCTGAATCATCGGCATCCGCGTCGCACCGCCGACCAACACGACCTGACCCAGATCCGCAGCATTGAGTTTGGCGTCCTTGAGCGCGTTCTCAAACGGCACCCGGCAGCGCTCCACCAGATCCTCGGTGAGCTGCTCAAACTTGGCCCGGGTCAGCCGCATCTGCAGGTGCTTCGGTCCGGTCTGATCGGCCGTGATGTACGGCAGATTGATCTCGGTCTCCATCATCGTCGAGAGCTCGATCTTGGCCTTCTCCGCAGCCTCACGCAAGCGCTGCAGCGCCTGACGGTCCTGGGAGAGATCGATACCCTGCTGCTTGCGGAACTCCTCCAGCATCCAGCGCACGACCCGCTCGTCCCAGTCGTCGCCACCCAGGTGCGTATCGCCATTCGTGGCGTTCACCTCAATCAGCCCCTCACCGACCTCCAGGATGGAAACGTCGAACGTGCCGCCACCCAGGTCAAAGACCAGGATGGTCTCGTCGACGTTCTTATCCAGTCCATAGGCCAGGGCTGCCGCGGTGGGCTCATTAATAATTCGCTTGACGTCGAGCCCGGCGATCTGTCCGGCGTCTTTGGTCGCCTGACGCTGGCTGTCGTTGAAGTAGGCCGGCACGGTGATAACCGCTTCCGTGACCTCTTCATCGAGATACGCTTCGGCGTCGTTCTTCAGCTTCTGAAGAATCATCGCCGAGATCTCCTGCGGTGTATATACCTTGTCCATCACCGGGACGCGGACGCGGGCGTCACCCTGCGAGCCTTCCACAATATTATAGGAGACCATCTCGCGCGTGATCTCAACCTCGCGCTCATCCGCACGGCGACCCATCAGGCGCTTTACCGAATACACCGTATTCTCAGCGTTAACAATCCGCTGACGCTTCGCCGGTTCCCCGACCAAACGCTCTTTACCTTTGGTAAATCCGACCACCGAAGGGCAAAGTCGCCCACCCTCCGCCGTAGGAATTACCGTCGCCTGTCCACCCTCCATAATCGAAACAGAGGAGTTTGTCGTTCCTAAGTCAATACCTACGATTTTTGCCATTTCTTATTTTCCTCCCGATTTCCACCAGTCCGTTCATGAGTATAAGGGATATGTATTGGAATAACATAAGAGGAGGATAAGAGTTTCCCTATATTTCCCGGATTTCTTCAAGTCTGCGCCCCACGAGGATGGCGAGCACCGCCAGCACACTCACCCCGCCGGCGACCCACAGGCCAGCGTCCCGCCAGAACCGGAGCGGGAAGAGGCGAATCAGGGTGTCGGAGGCGCGGAAAAGCCACGTCCCCCCCTCGAAGAAGACCCCGTGAAAGGCCGTGAAAAACGCGTTGAACCCCACCAGCATCCACAGGGCCAGCGCAGCGATCAGAGAGAGCGTCAAGATCCCCCCCCCTTGCAGCCCCCGGCCGATCTCTTCAACCTCGCCAACGACGACGAGGTATCCACCATCGATCGCCATTGCAATCAGCAGGACGACGGCGAACACTGTCAACCGGTCGTAGACCCGCTTGACGTCGACCATATGCGAGAGCTCGCGCGCGTTGAAGGCCGGGCTGCCGTCAGGAAGTTCGAGGTCGGCGAGGATCGCGTCGTCACGCGGCCGGTTGAGATATCGAATGGCGGCCCGGGCCAGCCGCATGCGCGGCGCTTGATCCATCCCGTAGGGATCCTCAGGGAATCCGGCGCGACCGTACGCCCACGCTGGATACCACGGCATCGTGACTGCCCGCACCACCGCCATCGTCAATACCACGGGCAGCGACAGAATCATCCATATCCGTATAACCTTGGTTAACACTCATCCCTCCTCTCAACCGCACAATCCGCCCGATGGGCGGCTCAACGAACCCATGAATTTCCAGCGTACACTAATGAAAAAATGAGTAAGCCACGCTTATGCACCTAACCTGCTTGAGTTATACCTTAAAGACGTTAAAATAGCGAATACCTTGGTCAATATATCGTCGACATTCATCCGCCTCTATCACAGATCAAATGTTCTGAAACGTTCTCGTAACCCGTATTAGCAACGACTATGCTATAATAGTAGGCAGGTTATGGTCAATACACCAATTATACTCAAGGGCACGGCACATGGCATCCTCCTCAAACCGACGACGGAGCAATGGGATGACGTCTTGACGGCGCTGGAGCGCGCCCTGACCGATGCGGAGGACTTCTTCCGAGGCGGTCGGGTGATTATGGACGTCGAAGACCATACCCTGACTCAGGAGCAACTGGGAACGGTCCGGGCCACGCTCAACCGTTTCGACATCGAGCTCTGGGCCATCCTGAGCGAGCGCGAAGAGACCGTCCGGCTGGCACGCTCGAATGGGATACTGACGCGGCTGCCGAAAGACGCCGAAACCCAGCGGGAAGAGGAGGCGCCCCCGCATCAAAAGGCCATCTTTGTCCAACAGACCCTTCGGTCGGGACAGAGCTTGCGCTATCCGGGGCACATCACCCTGATTGGGGACGTCAATCCCGGCGCTGAGGTCATTGCAGGGGGCAATATCATTGTGTGGGGCACTATCCGAGGCGTCGCTCACGCCGGTGCATTCGGCGATCATCAGGCTGTAATCTGCGCGCTGAATCTACAGCCATCCCAATTGCGGATCGGCAGCTACATCAGCCGCACGCCGGATCAACGGCGCCGGACGATCCAACCTGAGATGGCCTGCGTCGAAGACGATCAGATCGTTGCTGAACCATGGGATAAAAGGGGTTAGTTATGGCTGGAAAGATCATCACCATTTCATCAGGAAAAGGGGGGGTCGGCAAGACGACCACCACGGCCAACCTGAGCATCAGTTTGGCGATGCTCGGGTACCGGGTCGCTTGCATCGACGCCGACATCGGGCTCCGCAATCTGGACGTGATGATGGGATTGGAGAATCGGATTGTCTACGATCTCATCAACTACATTGAGGGGCGATGCCGGCTCAAGCAGGCTCTGGTTCGGGACAAACGATTTCCGGATCTTTTCCTGATGCCTGCCGCTCAAACTCGGGACAAGAGCGCGATTACGGTGGAGGATATGACCCGGGTCGCCACGGAGACGGCGGAGTTATTCGATTTCGTGCTCATCGACTCGCCGGCCGGGATTGAGCACGGTTTCCGGTATGCGGTCAACGCGGCGGATCTCGTGTTGGTCGTCACCAACCCCGAAGTGACGGCGGTCCGTGACGCGGACCGCGTGATCGGGCTGCTTGAGGCCGAGGAATGGGCACCCGCCAAGCTGATCATCAACCGGTTCAAGCCGGCACTCGTCCGGCGGAATGAGATGCTGGACGCCGATACGGTGGTCGATCTGCTGGCGATCGATCTGATCGGCATTATTCCCGAGGATGAAAATATCCTGAGTGCCAGCAACCGGGGGCAGCCGGTGGCGCTGGACGACCGGTCCCCGGCGGGGCTGGCGTTTCGCGACACGGCGCGACGTCTGATCGGGGAGGACGTTCCTCTTGAAGTTCATCAAAAGCAGTCATTCTTCCAGAGACTTTTCGGCACAGGCTGAAAGGAGCAGCAATGAGGCTACTTGACCTATTCCGTCGCAAACCGAAGTCAGGACAAGATATCGCAGCTAAGAGGCTCCGCCTGGTGCTGGCCCACGACCGGGCCAATATCTCACCGGGTATGCTCGAGGTTCTCAAGGACGAGATCATCTCGGTGATCTCCAAGCATATGGAGATCGATTCGGAGAACGTGGTGGTCAGCTTCACCGAGGACAACCAGGAGACGCGGCTGATGGCCGACATCCCCGTGCAGACCGACCGTGGGCGCCGCGTCGCCGCCGAGGAATAGCATCGAATGCGGCAGACATCCTGGCAGGACTTCGATTGGGGTCTCTTGATCATCGCCATCTCGCTGACGGTAATCGGCGTGGCGATGATCCACAGCGCCACCCTGGGAGCCGAGGATGAGATCCTGGCCAACGCCTGGCGCAAACAGGCGATCTACGCTGTCGGCGGGGTCGTTCTGATGCTGCTGGTCTCGATCGTCGATTACCGGATCCTGGAGAGCCTCCAGTGGCCGATCTATATCGCAACCCTGGCGACCCTGGGGTTCACGCTTCTCTTCGGCAGCAGTGAGATCGGAAGCGTGCGGCGCTTCATCTACATCGGTGGGCTGTCAATCCAGCCCTCGTTCCCAGCCCTGATCCTGCTCATCGTGAGTCAGGCGGGGCTCCTAGCACATAACGCGCCGTCGGCACCCGGCCTTCAGGAATTCGGTGCGTCCCTGGCCCTGACAGGGATTGCGTCCTTTCTGGTCTTCAGACAGCCCAACCTGAGCACCGCCACGCTCTATCTCGCCTCGTGGGGGGTGATGATCTTTACCTCCGGCATTCCGATGAAATATCTGGCCGGCGTCAGCGGACTGGGGTTAGCTGGGCTGCCCATCGTTTGGGCAAACATGGACACCTACATGCGCAACCGGGTGCTCAACTTTATGAATCCGGAGCTCGACCCAGGCGCCTACTACAACGTCCAACAGGCGCTTATCAGCATTGGGTCGGGCGGCCTCCTGGGTAAGGGGTTTGCGACCGGCACCCAGAGTCAGCTCCACTTCTTGCGAGTCCGGCACACCGACTTCATCTTCTCCGTTATCTGTGAGGAGCTGGGGTTCGTGGGCGCGGGCCTGATCCTGATCATCTTTGCGTTATTATTATGGCGCCTCCTGCGTACCGCCGCCAACGCCGGTGATGCCACAGGGCGGTTGATCGTCTCCGGCGTCACCGCCTACATCTTCTATCAGCTCGTCGTGAACCTGGGGATGAACCTCAAGATGATTCCCGTGGCAGGGCTGCCGATGCCGTTTATTTCCAGCGGGGGCAGCGCGCTGGTCGTCACGTTCATCGGGCTCGGGCTGGTCGAAAGTGTTGCCATGCATCAACGGCGATTGGAGTTCTGATAAAAAACCGTATAATGATGCAGTCAACCGGCTCAAGCGGGGCGTCATTCGGGGCATTACCCGCGATGATAACCGCTGAATATCCGGGAGACACGAGACCTTGTTGGTTTGATTGAGAAGATCCGTGATTGAGGAGTTGAATCTATGAGTGTTCGTGTACGTTTTGCTCCAAGCCCCACAGGGTATCCCCACATCGGCAACATCCGCACCGTCGTTTTCAACTGGCTCTTCGCCCGCCAGCATCAGGGTCAGTTCATCCTCCGCATCGAGGACACCGATCGCTCGCGGTACGTGGAGGATGCGTTCCGGGTGATCGCCGACAGCCTCAACTGGCTGGGCCTCGACTGGGATGAGGGCCCGGGCGCCGGCGGTGACGTTGGCCCTTACGTCCAGTCGAAGCGCCTCGATCTCTACCGGGAGAAGGCCGAGCAGCTGATCGAGGACGGCAAGGCCTACCGCTGCAATTGTTCCCCCGAGCGCTTGAAGCGCGTCCGGGAGGCGATGCGACAAGAGGGCAAAAATCCGATGTACGACGGGCACTGCCGGGACAAACCGGAAGGCGCCGTCTCACCCGACGAGCCCCACGTGATCCGCCTGAAGGTCCCCCGCGAGGGGAGCACCGCGTTCGAGGATCTGCTCCGGGGCGACATCACCGTGGAGAACCAGTTGATCGACGATCAGGTGCTCCTCAAGAGCGACGGGTACCCCACCTATCACCTCGCGGTCGTGATCGACGACCATATGATGGGCATCACCCACGTGATGCGGGGGGATGACTGGATTCCCAGCACGCCTAAGCGCATCCTGCTCTATCAAGCGTTCGGGTGGGAGCCGCCGACGTACGTCCACGTCCCCCTGGTCATGGGGCCGGACGGCAAGAAGCTGAGCAAGCGTCACGGTGCCACGTCCATCGACGAATTCCGCCGCCAGGGCTATTTACCCGAGGCGCTCTTCAACTTCCTGGCCCTGACCGGCTGGTCGCCCGGGGAGGGAGAGGAGCGGGAGATCTACTCGCGCGAAGAACTGATCGAGATCTTCGACATCCACCACATCAATCTCTCCTCAGCGGTCTTCTCGTACGACAAGCTCAATTGGATGAACGGCGCGTACATCCGGGCGATGAGCGAGGACGAGCTGCTCCAACATCTGATCCCTTTTTGGGCGGACGCCGGGCTGATCCCGACGCCGGTGCCCACGGAGCTCATTCCAACGCTCCAGTTGCTGGTGCCGCTGGTTCAGGAACGGCTGAAGACCCTGCGGGACGTGGTCCAATGGACGGATTTTGTCTTCCAGGATATCGAGCCACCCTCGGCCGAGACGCTTATCAGCCGGAAGATGACCGCCGAACAGACGTTGGCGCTCATCCGGGATGTCCAGAAGATTATGGCCACCCTGGTGCAGTTCAACGCCGAGTCAATGGAACAGCCGCTGCGCGATCTGGCCGAGGATAAGGGAATCAAGGCCGGGCCGATCTTTGGACTGCTGCGTAACGCCATCACCGGCAAGAAGGTCTCACCGCCGATCTTCGGCAGCATCGAGGCCATCGGCCGTGAGGAGACGCTGCGCAGGCTGGAGAACGCAGAGGACGTGCTTGTCGACGCCATCGAAGCGCAGGAGGACGAGGCAGCGTAACAGCACTTGGGCAAGGGGCAAGAAAGGTACTTGCCTTTAAGAAGATAACAGTGGGGCCAGAGCCTCGTAAACCTGGCCCCATTCTTTCATGCTGAGGGTCTCAGCCCGCCGCTTGTGCGAGACGCCGGACGCGTCCAGCCGCTCCGCGACGGTATCGCGGTCCAGGTGCAGGGTCCCCGCCAGGGTGTTGCGCAGTTGCTTACGGCGCTGGGCAAAGCCCGCCTTGGCGATTTTGAAGAACGCCGGCACGTCATCACACGGAATCGGCGGCTCCTCCCAAAGGTCGAAGCGCACCACCGCCGAATTGATGTGGGGCGGCGGGTAAAAGGCGTTCTGTCCGAGTTTCATGCAGATCGCCGGCTCGCTGTAGAACTGCGCGCTCACTGCCAGCAGGCTCATATCGCCCGGCCCGGCGGTCATCCGTTTGGCGACCTCGTACTGGACGGTCAGGATCATCGTGATGGGACGGACCGCCGCCTCAAAACAATGGCGGATGACGGCCGAGGTGATGTAATAGGGAAGATTCGCGACGACCTTATAATGGGGAAGACGCTCGCCCCACAGCGGCCGGGTCTCCTCTGAAGGGGTGACGCCGAGCAGCCGGACCGGATCGAGGGTCAGGATGTCCCCCTCCACAATCTCAACGTTGTCCCGGTCTAGCTCCTGGTGCAGGATGGCCACCATCTCCGGGTCGGTCTCGACGGCGACGACGCGGCCCGCGCGGTCGGCCAGGGCTGACGTCAGCGTGCCCAGGCCAGCCCCGACCTCGAGCACGGTATCGTCACGATCCAGATTGGCGTAACCGGCAATGCGGTCCGGGGCCGCCGGATCGATCAGGAAGTTCTGCCCCAGGGACTTCCGGGGATGCACCCCGTACCGTTCCATCAGTCGACGAGGATTCTCACGCATCGATCCGACCTCCTTACGGGCCAATATAGTCGATCTGATTGGGCACGGGCGTCAGGAGGTAGACGTCGACCCACCGATACCACAATTCGAGGTTGTTGTCGTTGAACCCCAGGTCGATCCGCTTGCCCTTGATAGCCCCGCCGGTATCCCCGGCCAGGCCCACCCCGTACCCCGGCACGTAGACCCGGCTGCTGAGCGGGATCACGTTCGGATCCACGGCGACGATACCGTGGCGCATCTTCAACCCCAGCGCAGTGCGTCCGTAATAAGAGGCAGATTCCGGGACGCCGGCCGTGCCCGCGCTGTACGACGTTGCTAACATCCGGAACGTCCGCCAATATTCGACCGGCCCCTCGGCCGTCTGCACGGTGCGGATCACGATCTTGGTTCCGTAGCCCATCACCCGGTTCTGAGGGGGCAGGACCACACTTTCCCCCTCGATCCGGCGACCGACCACCATCCCGTCCTCATAGCGAAAGCGGATGCGGCGTTCCAGCACGCCGGGCTTGCCCTCGCGCAGCAGGCTCTGGGTGTCAATCTCGGAATTCGGATCGGGCTGCCACTCGGAGTCAAAGGGGATCGGGCTCTGTTCCACAATCACACTTTCGGTGACGCGGTGGACGCGAACCTCCATATCCTCCTTGAGGGAGATGTCCAGGGCCGGTTCAGTGTAATCCAGGCCGTTGAGGGTGACGCCGAGATCGGCCAGGACCTCCCCTACCCGCAGCCGGTGGGTGCGGGTGCGGAGTGTGTGCCCATCCACCTTGATCGCAACAGGAATCGAACGGTCGATGTGAATGTGCAAGCCGTGCTCCAGGGGCGTCGCCGGATTGGGTGAGATCCGGTCCGCGCGATAGAGCTGGATGCCGGCCTGCAGCACCGCCTCCCCCACCGTCGCAGCCCGGGAGTAGGTCGTCGAACGGATACCGCCCTCCTCCAGCATCACCTCTTTGGCCCGCTGCACCTGAATGCGGAACTTGGTGCCTTCGGGATCGGTCACGCTGGGGGCCCGGATCGTCATCGCATCATGCACGTTGAGGGAGATATCGGCCATGGCCAAGACGTCGGCCGGATTCTCTTGGTGCGCGTAGAGGAACTGCTCCCGTCCATCGGCAGCGATGACGATGGGATGAGCGTGATCGATCCGCACCTCCATCTTGGGCGCCAGTTCAGCATCGAGGGAGGGATCCACACGATCCTCCTCGCGCAGACTGAGCTCCAGGTCCGCGAGCAGCATCTCCACCGTGGGCTGGTGGGTGCGCACGTTCCGCGCCTCCCCGTCAATGATCAGGGTCACCGGCGTCAGGGTGGCCCGGTATCCGGCGGTCAGGGCGACGATGGCTCCCACAGCGACCAGGAAGCCGCCGAGATGGTTGGCCAGCCGGCGAATCCAGTGCGTCTTCCTCAGAAACTCCTCCTCAACACGATTTCACGATACATCGACGCTTCACTCTATGTTACCATCAGGTTGGGAACTTACGAAGAGGGTTACGCCCGAGATAGCATCACGGACGATGCCCGAAGTGTACTGAGGACCAGGTCACCCACGGCACCCGGAGAAACCTCCTTACCGTTGCTTCCTCCCGGACCTGGCGGGGTTCGAAGGGCTCCGCCGCGCAGGGCCCAATCCTCAGCACACCTCGAACATCGTCCGTGTTCACACGTCGCCACGCCGCGCGTGGCAACCTACTTTACTATCACGATTATGATCATAACGGAAAGCGTCCGAGAGTCAAGCGCGACCTCCGCTCTTGACGACGGGCAGCACGTTGGGTCAGCGAAAACCTTTGAGCTCTCCGGCTCCCAACAGTCTGCACGGTCCCCGTAAACACGCTTGACCGGGCCACGCCTTCACTTACAATGGGAGCAACCCCAGTATCGGGGCGGATTCGATGCTGAGCGACCGCCCCCAGAAAGGAAGGCCGCCGTGCTCGAGAGCGTCACACAGTTTATCGATCGCGTCGTCGAGAACGTTGAGACCGTTATTGTTGGGAAGCACCAGCAGGTCGAGTATCTGATGGTCGCCCTGCTCTGCCAGGGCCACGTCCTGATCGAGGACGTGCCGGGCACCGGCAAGACGATGCTGGCCCGGGCGACGGCGTCGAGTATGGGCCTGAGCTTCAAGCGTTTGCAGTGCACCCCGGACCTGCTGCCCAACGACGTCACCGGGGTGGAGATCTTCAATCAGAAGAATACCACGTTCGAGTTCCAGCCCGGCCCGGTCTTCGTCAACATCCTGCTCGCCGACGAGATCAACCGGGCGACCCCGCGCACGCAGGCCGCGCTCCTGGAGGCGATGCAGGAGCGCCAGGTCTCGACCGGCGGGGAGACGCGCGCGCTGCCGGCACCGTTCCTGGTGCTGGCAACCCAGAACCCCATCGAATACGAGGGCACGTTCCCCCTGCCCGAGGCCCAATTGGACCGCTTCCTGATCCGGATGTCCCTAGGCTACCCGGCGGAGGCCGACGAGATCGCCATCCTCCGCAGCCAGCGCAAGCAACATCCGATTGAGACGCTGGGCAAGGTGGTGGACGGCTCCGAGCTTCTCGCGCTGCGGGACACGGTGACCGACGTCCACGTCGACGAGACGCTCGAACACTACATCCTGTCGATCGTGCGGGCGACACGCGAACACCGGGATCTGGCACTGGGCGCCAGCCCCCGGGGCTCCCTGGCCCTCTACAAGACGGCGCAGGCCCTGGCGGCCCTACGGGATCGGGATTACGTGATCCCGGACGACATCAAGGAGCTGGCTCCCCTCACCCTGCCCCACCGGCTGATCCCCAAGCCGGAGAGCCAACTCCGAGGGCGCACGGCGCTCACGATCGTGCAGGAGATCGTAGAGACGGTCACGTTAGCCCTGGAGGAGGAGACCTAGAGGAAGGCGATGCCTGACCTGCTGCCGATCCTCATAGGGTTGCTCGTCCTCGCTGCGCTGCTGCGCATCGACACCTACTTCACGGTCCTCTACCTGCTCGCCCTGACCTATGTGCTGGGCCGCACGTGGGCCCGCCGGGCGATGCAGCAGATCCAGACACGCCGCGAGCTGGTGAACCGCGCATTTCCCGGAGAGGAGATTCCCGTCTCACTCACGGTGACCAACGACGGCTGGCTGCCGGTCCCGTGGGTAGAGATCCACGACTCCCTGCCCGTGGATCTCATCGCCCCGCCCTTCTACCGGCGGGTCCTCTCACTCGGCCCGCACCAGACCCGGCACTTTCACTACACGCTCACATGCCACAAACGCGGCTATTACACCATCGGCCCTATGCGATGGTACACGGGCGACCTGCTGGGGTTTGCACCCCGGCTAAGCGCGGAGCAGGCGACCGAGTACGTCATCGTCTACCCGCAGGTGGTCTCTCTGCAAAAACTCCGGCTCCCCACCCACTCCCCTCTGGCGTCGCTCCCGGCGCCCCATCCGCTCTTCGAGGACACCTCGCGCGTCACCGGCGTGCGGCAGTATCAGGCGGGAGACTCCCCGCGACATATCCATTGGACGGCAAGCGCCCACAACCGGACCCTGCTTGTCAAGCGCTACCAGCCTGCCGTCGCCCGTGAGACAATGATCTGCCTGGATATGGATCAAGCGGACTACCCGTTCACCCGGCTCTACGCCGCGTCCGAACTGGCAGTCGTGACGGCGGCATCCATCGCCAACCACATCGCCGTCCGGGAGAGCCTCCCGGTGGGCCTGGCCACCCAGGCCATGGACCCCTTGCAGGACGCAATTCGGACCCTGAAGCTGCCACCCAGGCAGGAGCGCACGCACCTGATGGGCATCCTGGAGATCCTGGCCCGGGCCCAGACCTACCGCCGAGCAGAGGATACGCCCCACAGTCCCGCGACGCCGCTGCCGTTCACCGCCTTTCTGAGAGACGTGGCGATGCACCTCACGTGGGGCACCACGCTGGTCATCATCACGGGCCAGGAGACGGCCCCGCTGATCGACGTCCTGGCCTATCTCAAGCAGCAGGGGCTGAGCATCGCGCTGATCCTGGTGATGCCCGACGCGCCTTCCGAGACCGTTGAGAACCGAGGGGAGATTCTGAACCTGCCGATCTATCACGTCTGGCAGGAGAAGGAACTGGAGGTCACCTGGCTATGAACGCCAAACGCACGCCGGGCTACGAATATCGTGGCGGTCGCAGAATCGTCATCCGGGAGACCGACGACTACCTTGAACAGCATCGCGATCAAGACGAACCGGAACCGACCTCGCCGTGGGTCCGCAAGGTCTTTCAACCGGCGGTGATCGGGGTGATGGTCGCCTGCATCGCCTGGTCGGTGTGGCAGCTCACCCGGGCGTTCGGCGCCGCGTGGAGCCCGGCCCTGATTCTGTTCACCCCAATCTTCACGGCGCTCATCGGCTGCGCCTCCCAACGGGCCATCCAGCGGCGGTATCTGAGCAGCACCGAGAGCCTGCGCTTCCGCCTGATCGAGCTCTTGGTAATGCTCCTTCTCACCAAGTTCCTCAACTACCTCAACGACACGCCGGCCCAGGTCTGGGCCGACATCCAGACGTGGACGCGTATGCCCTACAGCTTTTTTGACGGCGAGACGATGACCGTCTACGTGTTATCGGTCGCCTCCTGGCTCGCGGCGAGCGCGACAGTACGAGACCTGGACGCGGTCTCCGATCCAACCCGATACGTCGGGGAGGAGGGCCCGATGCAGCGGCTCAGCCACCGCTTCTTCATCGGGGGCTACGTCCTGCTCTTCGTCACCGGGCTCGCGCGCGTGAGCCTCGGCGCGTTAGTCAACCTGGAACACGGACGTGTGTCCGGTCTGATCGTCAACGTGCTTCTGTACTTCGGACTCGGTCTGGTGATGCTGGGTCAGTTGCGATTCATCCATCTCTCCGGGCTGTGGCGCCGGGAAGAGGTGCAGATTGCCGACGCCCTGAGCCACACGTGGCTCCGGTACAGCCTGTTGATCCTGGGAATCGCGGGGCTGATCGCGCTCCTGCTTCCAACCGGATACACCTTGCCGCTGCTCGATCTGATCTCCTTCCTCTTCTTCCTGCTCGTCTACATCGTCGGGTTACTCTACTATCTCGTCACCTGGCCCATCGGGATGCTGCTCGCGCTGCTTCTGGGCCAACAGGAACGCGTCCCGCAACCTCCTGCCCGCCCCCTGCCCATCGACCCATCCCCACCGGAGAGCTCGGGAGCTGCGCCGCCGTGGCTGATGATCCTGCGCTCGTTGTTCTTCTGGGGCTTGGTCCTGGGCGGGCTCATCACGCTGATACGGCTCTACCTGCGGGACCGCCCGGAGATGGCCGCGACCCTGAACCGCGCGCTCCAAAACGCCAGACCGGTCCAATGGCTGCGACAGCTTGGGCAAGTCGGGCGACAGCTTTGGCAGGTCGTGCGGCGGTGGTGGCGGGGCTTCAGGCGGGGAGTCGAGAGGCGGGTGCCTGCGCTCGTGGAACGACTGCGGCGCCGCACCGGAGGAGGGAACCGCCAAACCGCCGCCCGATCGCAAGGGAAGGATCTGAGAGATCGCATCTTCTACCACTACTTCACGACCCTCGACCGCGCCAGGGACGAAGGCTTCGAGCGGCGTGAGGATCAGACGCCCTATGAGTACGAGCAGACGCTGATGACGGAGCTGCCGGCGGATCTGGACGCACTGGGCGATCTGACGGACACGTTCGTCGTCGCCCGTTACAGCGGGCATGCGGTCTCGGAGGCGATGGCACGCCGGGCGGATGAGACGGCACGGGAGGTTCAGGCAGCGTTGAGGCGGCGAGCCGAGGAGAAATCAGAGGGTTTGTAGCAGGCGTCTCCTCACCATGACGGCGCTAAAGACGCCTGCTGCAGACGTTTCTCGACTACGACGCCAAACCCAACTGCTCGCGGAAGAAGTCCACAATCGCGTTGTAGATCCACACTTTGTTCTCGTACTTGATCACGTCGTGGCCCTCGTTTTCCATCACCAGGATCTCCACGTCCTTGCCCTGCGCCTGCAGTTCGCGGACCAGATCCTCGGATTCCTCCGCGACGACGCGGGGATCGTTCCGCCCCTGAATCACGAGCATCGGGCAGGCCAGATTCCCGAGGTAGGTGTTCGGGGATTGAGCCGTGAGGCGGTCCTTATCCTTCTCGGGATGGCCAATCGCGATATAGAAGTAGGTCTTCCACGTCTCGGGGAGACGCTCCAGGAAGGTGAAGAGGCTGTAGGGGCCGAACATATCCACCGCCGCGGACCACAGCTCGGGGTGCCGTCCGGCCAGCATCAGCGTCATATAGCCGCCATAGGAACGGCCCATAACCCCGACGTGATCCATATCCAGATACGGATCCCCCTCCAGAGCACGATAGCCGGCGACGTGATCCAGGCGATCCGCGCCGCCCCAGTCCTGATCGACCTGCTTCATATACTCCATCCCATACCCCTCGCTGCCTCGGACGTTGGGGACGAAGACCGCGAAGCCATTGAGGGTGAGGAACTGAATCATCGGCATCGAGAACCAGGTGAAGTCCGGTCGCTCCTGGCTCTGCGGCCCCCCGTGGATGTAGAAAACCACCGGACGCTTGCCGGTATACCCCAACGCCGGCGCCGGTCTATAGAGCCGCGCCGACACGCGCAGTCCATCGTGACTCACGTATGACGCGTCCTCGCCGGAGGAGAGCCAATCCTCTGGGATACCCAGCACCCGCTCGGCGGTGTGCTGCACCACGGCGCGGTCCGGTCCCTCCAACGTATAGAGCTGCGCCGGGGACGTGGCCGTGGAGAAGGCCAGGACGAAATCGCCGCTCGCGTGTTCATAGCTTAGCCGCTGGATAACCCCACCGTCAAGAGGGGGCTCGCCGACTAGCACGCGATCGATCTCCATGCGGCGCGACGAAGGATCAAAACGCGCCTCATACGCCCACGATACACCGTCGATATTGTAATCGAGGAGATAGCGATCGCCCGCGAGATGCTCAAAATCGTGCAACTCACCGACGCCCTCCTGGACGAGCCCTACGATGTCGACCTCTTCCAAGGACGTGGGATCCTCCAGGCACAAGTAACCAAGGCCCCCCCGGTCGTCAAAGAGGACGGTCGGAATCAACAGCCCCCTTACCTCGTCGATCCAATGCCCCTGCATAAAGCCGGTCAGGGGAACCTCCTGCCCCTCCTCACGAGCGTCAAGGGGCACGCCGTAGAGCAGCTCGCGCTCGCCGCGCTCCGCTTCCCAGAGATAGAGCACCGAGTCGCCGGCCGTATAACCATCGGAGAGCACCACGGTCTCATAGTCGTCGCTGGCGGCCGTGAAGTAGTTCCCATAGATACTCTGGCCCAGATCCGTCGTCTCACCAGACGCCAAATCGACCAACATCGCATCCTGCTCGGGCCGGGTCCGGTGATCGATCTGGAAGACGGCCACGTTGGACTCGGGATCGAAATGGCTGAGCATCAACTGTTCGCCGGCGAAACGGTCCCCGAAAAGGGACTCGGGAATCCCGCCCGCCATCGGCACGACCATCGGTTGGTAGTTCTCATCGCCGTCCCGATCGATCATCACTACGACCTGCTCCAGGTCGGGGAGGACCCCATAGGAATACCCGCCCATCAGCGTGGGGTTTTGCAGAGCGATGTTTGGGGGGAGAAGCGGCTGAGGGACGCTGCCGCCCCGATCCATCGCATAGAGACTCAAGCGTCCCGAGAGGTCGCTGATAAAGAAAAGGCGATCTCCCACCAACTGCGGGCTCATAAAGAGCCGCGCGGCCAACAACGATTCAATGCGTATGTCACGGTCCATATCAGAATCCTTTCCAATCACGGTCCAGTCCCCGGCACGCTCGAAATACAGAGCGTGCCGGGGACTGGACCTTACACACGTTAACTCAGGGGCGCCATCGCGGGCAGAGTTTTACTATGCTCGCGTCATTCGTCAGGTTGCGGGATCCGCCATCGGGGATAGCCGCGACGAAGACGTCCGCGCCGCCGGGCTGAAGATAGAGGCTCCACGCGCCGTCCGGTGAAAGCCGGGGCAGCCATTGATTATCATACGCGGAGACGACCTGGTGATACCCTGTCCCTCCCACCTGAATGACGTTGACGGTCGAACCGACGCCGAAGGCGACGACCCGGCTATTCGCCGCCCACCGAATCCCAAATGCAGTCTCGACCGAACCGTTGTAGTACCATTCGCTCGACCCATCGGAGGTCGACTGGAGGAGAACGTCATACTTCCACCCCTCCAGGAAGTTCGTCACCAGCTTGTACGCCCCGTCAGGCGAGGAACAAGCATCGGTCCGCTCGGTCACGCCACAGACTGTCTCCCCTAACATCGTGTACGTCGTACCGGCAAGCGTCGAGGCCGTCAGACCGGACCCACACGTCGAGTTCGCCCAGGTCGTCGACCCCAACTTGACGCCTTCATTCCAGCTCGGATCCGTAGCGTAGAGTAGGTACGCCCCGCCGGACTCCACCGTGTACAGAATGCGACCGACCTCGTCGGGGTTGACCGGCTCGTCGGTGGCCGACGTGTCATCATCAGCTCCGTCGGGGTTCACAGCCTCCGAGGGGATCTCACCCTGCCAGGCTTCGATCTCATCCAGCACAATTTCCCCCTTCAACGCCCCGGCCCCCGGTCGGTCGAGGATCAACGCATAGAACCGCACGGGGTAATCGACGGTTCCGTTATCGGGACCGGAGATGCGGCCGTTAGGCCACGCCAGGCCCGGAGCCAGGGATCCGGTCATCTGCTGCCATCCGGCGCTCCCTACCATCCCCAGGCTGACCGACCATACCTCATCCTGCGCATCCTGGATCCAAAGGTTGAGGAAATGTCCCGAGCCGTCCCCATAGACCCAGGCAGAGAAGCGGTTCGGCTCGCCCGATATCGCGCGCCGCTGAAGAAAAACCACGTAGTCCTCGCCGGACGCGGGGAAATCGTAGGTCAGCTTGGCCGCGTGCGATCCACCCCTGACCGGATCCTGGACCTGGACGAGCTCGCCGTAGGGCTGGTCGCCCCGGCGCCAGGTGCCCCAGGTCTCGAACCCTATCAACGCACCGGTCGCGACCGGCGCTGAGGTGGGGGTCGGGGTAGGTTCCTGCGAGCCGGACGTCGGGGTGACCGACGGGCCAATCGTCGGCGTGGACGTAGCAGCCTCAGGCGTCGCCGTGGGCGTTGGAGTGAGGGTGGGCGTGGGCGTTGTCGTATCCGTCGCCTTCATCCGCGCAGCCACCGTCTCCGTGGGTTCGGGCGTTGACGAGGGCGTCGGGGTAGAGCTCGCAGCCGGCGGCGTCGGCGTGAACGTGGGCGACGGCTTGGGAAGCGGCGTCTCCGTCACCGGTTCGGGAGTCGGTATGGGCGTGGGAGGAGAGATCGCGGACAGCGAGACGACGCCGGTCAGGATCAAAGCCAGAACCGTCACACCCGCCAGACCCGCGATGCCGACGGCCCCCAGGATCCACATCAGGAACCCCTTACGCGTCCCGGTTGAGGACGCACCGGCGCCCACCATTCGGACGGTCTCAGCCTGCCGGTCTCCGCGCGTCGATCCCGCCCCACCCGTTGCCCGCGAACGGATAGAGAGGCCCAGCGCCTTCGCCATCGACGGCGCATCCTCCCAGCGGTCCGCACGGGCAAGCTCCACCGCCCGCTCGACCGCACTAGCCGTGCGCTCGGAGACGTCTGAGGCCACAGCACGCAGCGGCTCAAACGCCTCCGGTGAGGCGATCCGCAAGGTCGCCGTCGGGGGCACCTTCCCGCTCAGCGCGTAATAGAGGGTGGCCCCCACGCTGTAGAGATCACTCCTCGGACCGGTGTGTCCAACGGCGGTCTCATACTGCTCAGGAGGCGCGTACTGAGGCGTCCCGACGCCACGGATCGCCGTCTGAGTCTTGGGATTGTAAGGATCCCAAAGCTTGACCAATCCGAAGTCGACCAGCACCATCTGCCCATCGGAGCGGATGATGATATTCGCGGGTTTGACATCCCGGTGGATGACGCCCTCGCCGTGGCAATAGGCCAACGCGTCGAGAAGCTGACGGGCCACCTCAAGAACCTGGTCCTCGGGAACGGCCCCAACCCGCCGGATGCGATCCGCCAGGCTCTCCCCCTCGACGTACTTCATCACCAGATAGGCGTTGGTCTCCTCCTCAAAGAAATCGGTCACCGCCACGAGATTGGGGTGACTGAGTCGGGCGAGGACCCTGGCCTCCTGCTGAAACTGCTCGCGCAGGTCATCCAAGACCTCAACCGCGAGATCCGCTTGCGCCAGCATCTCCTTGAGCGCCACAGGAACACTGAGCCGCATATCCCAGGCGTAGTACACCGCGCCCATCCCGCCCTGTCCCAACTGAGAAATCACACGATACCGATCTTGAAGGATGGTGCCTGCTTCTAACATAATGGGTCCTTGTTCTACGTGGTGATTAACTGGACAATAATCGCCGTGATGTTATCGTGCCCACCGACCCGATTGGCCTCGGCAATCATATGATCGCACGCGGCCTGAGGCGACGGCATCTCCCGCCAAATCTGCCAGATCACCGGATCCTCCAACATATCGGTCAGGCCATCCGAGCACAGGAGAAGTGCCTCTCCCCCCGCAAGCCGGTCATCAAACAAATCATACTCCAATTCAGCCCGACCTCCAATCACCCGGTAGATCACGTTACGTCTCGGATGCATCTTCGCCTCATCCCGCGAAATTTGGCCGATGGTGACGAGCCGCTGAACCAGCGTATGATCGACCGTGATCTGTTGAATCCCCTGAAGGCCCAGACGGTACGCCCGGCTATCCCCGATGTTGAGAACCGAAAATTCATTGCCGACAAAGAGCGCCATCACCAGCGTGGACCCCATGTCACTGGCGACGGCCTGACGTTCCTTGTGCACCCGATCGTTCGCCGCTCCCGCCGCTTGCTTCAGCCACGATTGGACGTCCGGCAGCTCCGCCATCTCCCCGGCCCGGCGCAGTTCATCCCCATATTGCCGGATGACGTCCACGGTCAACTGGCTCGCGACGTCGCCGGCAGCGTGCCCGCCCACGCCATCCGCCACCACAAACGCGCCCACCGAGATGTCCTGGGTATCAAACGCATCACTGTAATCGGCCGTCCACAAACTGTCCTCATTGAGTTCGCGAAGCTTGCCCGTATCGGATCCCGCCCCAACCCGCAGCCGAACGTCCTTGCGGATCACAAGCCGACGGCGGATCCGATCCAACTGCTCAGCCAACTGCTGCGCGGACATCGGATACGTCGCCGTCAGCACATCGGTGAGGAAGAGCGAGAGAGGTTCGGGGATGGATAACTCTGTACCCAAACTGGTTTCTCCGGTGGCTTGCAAAAGCATCCACCGTCCCAAGCCCCTGACGTCCGAGGCAAAGGCCCGGTCGACCGCCTCCCCTGACTCCCCCTGCACCGAGATCAGCGGGCCGCAACACGACCAACGGGCCCGGTCGCCGTCCAACAAAATCGGTACAGTCTTTACGTCCCGAAAGGCGATCCCGTGCCGGTGCAACGCAGCCAACCCATCGGCCAACGTGATTCCCCAGCCCATCACTTGATCATAGGGATAAGAGCGGATATCCTCTCCCGAGAACTGCCGCTCGACGTCCGGCATTACCAGGTAGTACCGGGTCTCATCCTGGAATGGCGCCGAGAAGACGGCCATCGGGGAAAGCACGGCGGGATGGCGGACCTCAAGCTCGCGGAGCGTCTTCCCCGATGCAAAGCGATCCGGATTCAGGGTCTCCTTCGCGATCAACCGCGCGGTACGCTCCGAAGGGATGGCAGTATGACACGTCGGACAACGGATCGCGTTCGGATTAGGAAACGGTGACCCACAGACCTGACAGTAACAATCCGCTTCAAGGTCCCGCACCTCGTAGATAATGCCGGCGTCACGCTGTTCCCGAACCGCCAGCACGACAAACCGCCCGTCATCGAGGATCGTCCCCTCCTCGAGCGGGGACACAGGCAGGGGCTCCCCCCCTCGCTCACGGGCCGGATCCTCACCGGGATCTCGTCCCACCGCCTTCGGTCGCCCCATACGACGCAGAAGCCAGAAGACGAAAAAGCTGGCGGCAGCGATGAAGAGGGCCCCAACAATTGCCAATACGAGGAGAAGCGTCCATGATCGCCAAGACGACCAGTGCCAAGCAACGCCGAGCTCCCCTTGATCTGCACCCCATAAACCGGTCACCCCCATCGAAAGGACACGGCCACCGGCACCTCGCAAGGATCCCCCGCGATTGATTCCGGTGAGGATTCTTTCCAGAAACAGCTCCGTAGCCCACGTCACAGCGTGCATAGCATTCCTCTGATGCCTTCCTTAAGATCGGTTAAATCCGGATCAACAGACTCCGAAGCTTTTGAAGCTGTCGCATCACGACGCTCACGCTTCTCGGAGCAGACGGGTGATGGCATCTGCACAAGGACACAACCCCAGGAACTCACCAGGGTCGCGATCCCAGCACTGATTCAATGAGGATGTCTCGATCGTAGCACGGGCCACGCCACCCTAACTTGCATTATAAAGGTATACACCGCACAACGCAAAAAAAGAGCCCACCCGAACAGACCCTGGCGAAAACTCAGCGCTGGTATTCGCCCATCAGACGCCCCCAGGCGAGAACGTGCCCGTCCACTGCCTCGAGGAGATCGACCTTATTAGTCTCATCCGGCTCCAAATCGAGCGTCGTATCCAGCGCGTACAGATAGAAGATATAGCGATGGGTGCCGCTGGGCGGGCACGGCCCGCCGTACTCGGTCTTGGACCAACCGTTACGGCCCTGGCGGATCCCGTCCTCGAGAGACGTGCCGTCCGGCACGCTCTCAGGCAACGATCCGGATGAGGCAGGGATGTTATAGATCACCCAATGCACCCACGTACGACCGGGAGCATCGGGATCCTCCATAAGCAAGGCGAGGCTCTCCGTGCCGGAGGGCACATCTCCCCAGGCCAAGGGCGGTGAGATATCCTCGCCTTCACAGGTGTACACGTCCGGAACCTCCGTTCCGTCCGCAAAGGCCGGGCTGCTCAGGTCCAGCGTCGGGTTTTCAGCGCCCTCACCGACCACCGCCTCGGGTGAGGGACCCGAAGCCCCGCATCCCAGAAGCACCAATGTCAACAAACCGAGCCAGACGATCGATCGTCGCCGTCCCATAGTCCTCCTTAAACAAAACCCGTGAGGGCGTCGATATCCCTCAGCGCATATGAACATATCCTAACCGTACGTTATGATGCTGGTGAACGCAATGGCCCTGAGCGGTCACGCTCCATCTTGTCAATACAGGGATGCTAGAGGGCCCCAACGCCGCGTCATATGTATTATACCCGAGACAAGGTGAGTTTGTATGAAGTAAGGGGTGAGAAGGGGCACTGCGTGTTCCGGACTTTGGCTGGAGAAGCAGGAGCTTGCAAATCTCCTCAGAGCGAGGCGTCTAGCGTGCAAGCAGGGGAATTGAAGGTCGAACTACGTACAACGTTAACACCCTCACGTGAAATGCTCAAGGATGAGCATTTCACGTGAGGGTGTTAATCCTACTCCCTAACCCTCGTCAATAGCGATGGTCTCGATGCGATCGCCCGGCTCGCGGGCCGTCCTTGGATCGCGGGTGCTGATGGACTCCAGGACATCGAGCCCTTCCACCACCCTGCCGAAGACTGTGTGCCTGCCGTTCAACCAGGGCGTGGCCTTGAACGTGATGAAGAACTGGCTGCCGTTGGTGTTAGGGCCGGCGTTGGCCATGGAGAGAACGCCGGGGCCGTCGTGTTTCAGCGAAGCCTCAAACTCATCCTCGAAGCGGTATCCCGGCCCACCCCGCCCTGTACCGGTGGGATCGCCGGCCTGGGCCATGAAGTCGTCAATCACCCGGTGGAAGGTTGTGTCGTCGTAAAATCCCTCACGCGCCAGGAAGACGAAGTTGTTGACCGTCTTGGGCGCCTTCTCCGTGAATAACTCAACCACGAGGTCGCCCTTCTCCGTCTCGATCGTCGCCGTATAGGCTTGATCCGGATCGATGACCATCTCCGGTGGGTGGTCGTACATCCCATTACGTTCTTTTGGATTCTCAGGCATCGTTGCCATTCCCATAAGCCTCCTATTGATTGTGTTTCCTTACCTTTTCACTTTTCTTCAATCACAATCGTCTCTATCGTATCTCCGGGCTCCGTCGCAGTCTGAGGGTCCCGCAGACTGATCTCATCAAGCACGTCCAAACCCTCTGTCACGCGCCCAAAGACCGTGTGCTGTCCATCCAACCAGGGGGTTGCCGCGAACGTGATGAAAAACTGGCTGCCGTTGGTGTTGGGACCGGCGTTGGCCATGGAGAGCACGCCGGGGCCATCGTGTCGCAGCTCCGGGTGAATCTCGTTGCCGAACATATAGCCCGGCCCGCCCCGACCGGTACCGGTCGGGTCTCCGGTCTGGGCCATAAAGTCCTCAATGACCCGATGGAAGGTGATATTATCGTAGTAGCCCTCGCGGGCCAGGAAGACAAAGTTGTTGACCGTGTTCGGGGCCTTGTCGGCGTAGAGCTCAACCACGATATCCCCGTGCTCCGTCTCGATCGTCGCCTCATAGGATGTCTCCGGGTCGATCACCTGGGCAGGCTGCCCCATACTGTACATTTCATGCCGCTCCGCGGGTTCCTCCGGCATGGGGACCTCACCGGGCTCAATCAGGACGACCGGCGTCGGGGTCGGAAGCTGCGAGGCCGACGCCTCCTCAATCCGCACCGTCTTCAAGGTGTCCCCCGGCTCAGCCGCCTCTTGGGGATTAGGACGGGGCGTGATCGCCGCGACCACGTCCATCCCCTCTACGACCTTGCCAAAGACCGCGTGCTTCCCATCCAACGTAGGGATCGGCGCCAGCGTAATGAAGAACTGGCTGCCGTTGGTATTCGATCCGGCGTTCGCCATCGAGAGGACGCCGGCGCTGTCATGTGTCAAATCCGGATGGAACTCGTCCTCAAACCGATACCCCGGTCCGCCGGTCCCGATCCCCGTGGGATCGCCGCCCTGCACGACAAAGCCCGGGATCACCCGGTGGAAGGTCGTATCGTCGTAAAACCCCTCCCGCGCGAGGAAGACAAAGCTGTTGACCGTCTTCGGCGCCTTATCCGCAAAGAGCTCAACGACGATGTCCCCCTTTTCGGTCTCCAGCGTTGCCAGATAGATCGTCTCAGGATCGATCTGCATAGGCGGTGGGGCCTCGTAAAACCCCTGACGCGCCGCCGGCTCTTCCGGCAAATCCGAGACCCTGTCCCCGGAAGCCTCCGTCGCCGAATCGTCCTCGACAGCGGGCGCCGGTGTCTCATCGGCCGCCGGCTGCCCGCCAAGTCTCAACACCAGGATGACCCCACTGAGCAACACAACAACCCCAATCACAACCGGGACGATCACCCGTCGGATTGCTTGACTCGATCCTTTGTTCGCATTAGACGTGGATTTCGTCATAGTTCCTCCACCTTAGGAATAGCTATAAAACAGCTTCAATGCTTTGGGCTGAAAGCGGGCCGTAAAAGTCCCCCCAATGGAGGCGTTATTTAGTTTCCAGCCCTCTTGAATCCAAGCTTAATCTTCCTGCCACTCAAATTCGTAATCACCGATACGCACGGTGTCCCCCTCCTTCACCCCCGCCTCACGGAGCGCGTCGAGCACGCCCTGCCGCTCAATATACCGGTGGAGGCGCATGAAGCCCTCGTGATACTCGGTCCGCGCGCGGTTCACCGCGCGGACCATCTTGCTTCCCAGCACCCGCCAGGTATCCGGTGCAACCCGACGCACGACGATGTCCACGGCCTCAGCCAGGGTGTGACGGACGATCATCGGCTGCGGCTGGTAAGGCCGGGGCTCGGGCGCCTCCTGCACCATCCGGTAGGCCCGTCCCAACAGCTCGCGCACGTTCTCGCGGGTCAACGCAGAGACGGCGATGAAATCAGCGTATCCCAGGGCCTCAAAGGCCTCCCGATACTCCGGCAGCAGCTCCCGGACGCCCGGAACGTCCAATTTGTTCATCGCGATGATCTGGGGCTTATCAGCCAATCCGTGACCAAAGGAGGCCAACTCCTCGTTAATCGTCTGAAAATCTTCAATGGGGTCCAGGGCCGAGCCGTCGATCAGGTGAATCAATACCCGCGTACGCTCAATGTGGCGCAGGAACTCGTGTCCCAGGCCCTTGCCCTGACTGGCCCCCCCGATGAGACCGGGCACGTCGGCCATCACAAACGTGTCGCTCGGGCTCAGGGCCACGACGCCCAAATTGGGCTGGAGTGTGGTAAAAGGATAAGGCGCAATCTCGGGTTCCGCAGCGGTCGTCACGGAGAGGAGCGTGGACTTCCCGGCGTTCGGCTTGCCGACGAGCCCGACGTCGGCCAACAATTTGAGCTCCAGGCGGAGCCACCGCTCGTCACCGGGCTCTCCGCGCTCGGCGATCCGAGGGGCCTGGTTGGTCGAGGTCGCAAACCGGGCGTTACCCCGTCCCCCGCGCCCCCCCTGGGCGACCACGGTCTGCTGACCGGGCTCGGTCAGGTCCGCGAGCAGCTGATGGGTTCTGGCGTCGAAGACCAGCGTGCCCGGCGGCACGGGGACCACAAGGTCCTCGCCGGCCGCTCCGTGCATATCCTTGGGCCGGCCGGGCTGACCATCCTCAGCCTTGAAGTCCTTCTGATGCGCAAACTTGTACAGGGTATTGTCGTGAGGATTGACCGAAAGCACGATATCACCGCCCTTACCGCCATCCCCGCCTGAGGGGCCCCCGTAAGCGATGTATTTCTCACGCCGAAACGCGACGGCTCCCTTGCCGCCGTGCCCCGCTATCACATGAATTTTGACTTGATCATAGAACATATCCATGTCATCTTACGTGAAGGCACTCGAAAGTCAATAGGTCAGGCTTCAGCATTCATTCATCCATCATGGTGATAAATCGCCGGCTACAAACCCCTTTGGTGCCTCGATGTGCCCAATTTCCCGGCATAAACTTCTTGACAAAGCCCGCCAGAATCGATATAATGACAATAGAACATAAGTTCTAAGCCAAGAAAAGGACAGCCCTGATGGGAAATCGAATGCGCCCTTATCTGGAATATCAGGCCGATCGCGTCGAAGCCGTGCTGAACGCTCACCGTGCGGGCGGTCGCGTCACCGGTGGGACTGTGGGACCGCGCCTCATCCGCTTCTTCCTCAATCCCGAACCGCACACCCGCTTCACCAAGATCCGGCGGCTCGCCGACGACCTCGCCCTCGCCCTGCGCGTCCCGAATCTCACAATCGACCGCGAGTCCGACAACGTGGTGCTCTCCTTCGCCAATCCCGAACCCCGTCCCGTCGACCTGCTCGCCCTTCTCGATCAGTCGGGCCCCATCCCGCCCGCCACCGCCCTTCTCGGCCTCACCGATGACGGTCAACCACTCCTGGTTCGCATCTCCTCACCGGACGTGGCGCATCTGCTCGTGGCCGGAACCACCGGCTCCGGCAAGTCGGTCCTGCTGCGGACGATGGCCACCTCCTTGGTGATGACCCAATCGCCGCGCGACCTGCGAATCCTGTGCCTGGATCCCAAGGGCCGCACCTTCCGATCCCTCGAGGACGCACCCCACCTCACCCGAGCTGTCGTCTCGGAGCCGGTTGAAGCCCGCGAGGCCCTCGACTCCCTCCTACGGACGATGGAACTTCGGGACCGGCGGGGTGAACTGCCCACAGATGATGGGGTACCGCGCATCCTGGTCTTCATCGACGAGATGGCTGACCTGATTATGGCCGAGGGTGACGCCGTCACCGATGCCGTCACCCGGCTGGTGCAGCGCGGGCGCGAGGCCGGCATCCACATGATCGCCGCGACCCAACATCCATCGGCGGCCATTCTCAGCAGCCTGATGCGGGCTAACTTTCCCCTCCGACTGGTGGGCCGCGTCGCCTCTAGCTCCGACGCCCGGGTCGCGACGGGCCGCGGCGGCACCGACGCCCACCAGCTGCAAGGACGCGGCGACTTCCTGGCTATCACCGGCGAACATCCGATCCGGTTTCAAGTGGCGAACATCGAGGAGGAGGAGGTCCGTCAGCAGATCGCGGCATTGGGGCACCCCAAGGCCCTGCCGGCGCCGCCGAAGCCAAGGGTACGTTGAAAGACGTCGGCATGCCCACGTTTTGTGGATCTTGGAAACATCAATGCTTGTGAAGATCGCACCCGAGCAGTGAGAAGCATGCTTTGAGGGTACGCGAACTCGAAACGTTTTTTAGAAGCGGAGGTCCGACGATGAGTCTGAAAACCTTGCTACGAAGAGAGAAGAGAGAGCCGATCCACCTTTTGAAGAAGCGCCACAACTACTTCCCTCAGCGGTTTATGTGGCGGGGGCAAGAACACAGCGTCTATGCGGTGGAACGGGTATGGACCCAACTCAAGCGAAAGGGCGCATGGCACTGCTTTCGGGTCCGCTGCCAGTCCGGCACGTACGACCTCTTCCAGGACACACATCTCAACGCCTGGTACCTAGCCTCGGAGGTACAATAGCCGGTCCCCACCCCGACCATCAGAGGCTGGTGAGCTGAGCCATCAGGAGATCGAGGGCAGATTCGGGGAGAATCCGGCCTTTTTTAATCGAGAGATCGCTCTCCATCAAAATGCGGTAAGCTTCTCGAAGTTGCCGGAGCGTAAACCGGCGGGCCTGGGCCCCGATCTTCTGAGCCACGTACGGATGCAGCCCCAGCCGCGCGATGATCTCCCGCTCCGAATGGCGGTGGTCCAACATCCACCGGACCTGCATCAGCAGGCGAAACTGGCGCACCACCATCCCAAAGATGCCCAGCGGGTGCTCCCCGGCGTCCAGCAGGCGGTGCAGATAGAGGGTCGCCCGTTGAGGATTCCGCTGGCCGACCGCATCGACCATGTTGAAGATAACGTCAGCCGCCTGGATGTAGGGGACCATCACCTGAACGTCCTCCGGCATAATCACCTCGTCCTCGCCGACGTAGAGCATCAGCTTCTGGATCTCCTGATCAAGGATTCGCAACTTCGGCCCGATATTCTGCGCCAGCCGGGCTGCAGCGCGCCGGTCGATGCGCCCCCCTCGGCGCCGGGTTCGATTGACGATCCAACCGGGAAGCGACCGGGCGTTGGGTAGGGTAAAGTGTTCGATGTTGGCGCCGGCTTCCTCGAGCGCCTTGTAGACGATGCTCCGCTTCGAGATCTTGCCCTCCTCGACGAAGGCCAAATGGGTCGTGGGGGGCAAATGCGGGAAGTACTCGGCGACCGACCGCGCAGCATCCCCCTTGAGATTCGACAGCCCCCCGCGCACAGTGACGACCCGCGCCTCCCCGAGGAAGGGTATGGGATCGCAGGCCCGACGCAGGTCCCCCGCCGTGATGGAACCCGATAGAGTCTCCATATTGAGGTCGCGCAGGTCATCGGTCAGCCCGGTTTCACGGACCAACGCAGCCAGGGCTTCTTCGCGTCTGAGATCGTTATCGCCATGAAGGAGATAGAGCATCGAGCCGTCCCCCAGACCTAAACTTGACGGGTACGGGTGCGGACGCGCACGCGCTGGAGCGTCCCCTGCCGATCCGCCTGCATCGAGACGATCTCCACATCCGCCAGATCCCGCATCGTGGTCACGTGAGTCTGCACCCAACGGCTGATCGGGGCCGCGATCAACAGGGCCACCACATTGAGGAGGACAGCCTGCGGCAAGAATTCCACAAACCGGCGCACCGTCAAACGGCGGTGCGCCTGAAACCCCACCAACGTGGCGGCGGTGGTCAGGGTTGCGGTCATCACCAGATTCGTCCCGCAGTTCTCGTGATAGACGAGGTCTGTCAAACCGTGCTGGAGGGACGCCAGGGCCTGCGGCACCGTCCGTTTGACCTGCTCGGGATCGAGAGAGGTATAAAGCGTGAACCCACCCGGGTTGGAGAGCCCCATCATCTGCGCGCCCGGGTAACGGTGCGTCAGCAGATTGATCGTGGCGTGCTCCAAAGCGTGATTACGTCGGATGCGATCAAACAAAAATCGTAAGCCTCGAGCCATCGTTCTTCACTCCCTTAGGATTTCATCAGCGTCAGACGGCGGATAAGCGATAATCAGCAAGCGGTTCGCCAGGCTGCCATAAGGATGACATGTCACCAACGTCAACCGCTCGTCCGGCGTCTGCTGGATATAGCGCGCGTTCTGCCGGCGGATCTCCAGAGGCTGGCCGGCCTCGGGCAGAATATACTTCTCGCCAACCACATAGGTGTAGAGCTGACCATCCTGGCCGTCAACCTCGATGACCGCCCCCTCCTCCAGCTTGTAGAGATCCCGGAAGACCTCGCCCCGGCCGGTGTTATGGCCGTTGAGAACGGTATTGCCGCGAACCCCCACCAACGCCGACGTATTATGCCAACCCGCAGCGCGCCAATTGGGCACCTGCCACACCGCCTGGCTTTTGCCACGACGGGTCACAATCTCCCATCCGATCGAGGTCACCGGGGCATCCAGGTCGATCGCAGGGATGCGCATATGAACGGGAAGCGTGCCCACCAGCGCCGCCATGGTGGGGGTGGGAGCAGCCTCGTCGGTCTCAGGCATGGCCAGCATAGCAGGGGGCAGCGGATCGTCCTCGGAGGCGGATGCCGGATTCTCCGGCTGCTCCTCGCCCTCAAACGGCAACAGGACCTCCTCCGAGACCTCGACCGTCTCCTCGACGACAGCCGCCTCCTGAGGGTCGGTGCCGGACGTCGTCTCGAACTCCAGCGGGGGGGCAGTGGGGATCGGATCGTGACCGAAGGCCGCCGACACGTAAGGGGCCAACCGAGGATAGCTCAGCACCAGCCCAAGAATGAGGAGCGCTGCCCCTCCCCAGAGCAGAATGCCGGCGACTTTCCACGTCTTTAGATTCATCGTCTTTCCTGATATCCTCGTTTACCCTATCTAGGACTCGTCATTTCACACAAAGTATAAGCCCAACCCACCCGGAAATCAACTAGAATGAGCCCGAAATACGAAAGGCCGGGGAAAAGCCCCCGGCCTCGTCCTCACGTCACGTCCGATTCCAATGGGTGTCTATGCCTCATCCGTCTCACCGTAGACCTCCGGTTTGAGCACCCCGATGAACGGCACGTTGCGATACTGCTCCATGAAGTCCAGTCCATATCCCATTACGAACTCATTGGGAATCTCAAAGCCCACGAAATCCACAGGGACGTCAATCTCACGGCGGCTGGGCTTGTTCAAAAGCGTCATCACCTTGACGTTCGCCGGGTTGCGGGCCGCAAAGTTGCGCAGGATATACTCCAGCGTCCGCCCGGTATCCACGATATCCTCCACAATCAACACGTGGCGGTCCTCAATATTCGCGGCCAGGTCCAACAGAATCCGCACCACCCCGCTGCTGGTCGTCGCCGCGCCGTAGCTGGAGATTTCCATAAAGTCCAGCTCGTGGCGGAAATCCAGGTGCCGGGTCAGATCGGCCAAAAACATATACGCACCCTTGAGAATGCAGACAAGAATGGGGAGGTCGTCGTCCGTATAGTAGGCGTTCAACTCGTCGCCGAGTTCCGCAATCCGAGCCTGCAACGTCTCCTCAGAGACCAACACGCGTTCGATGTCGTCATACATGGAGACCATGGCTTACTCTCCGTTCTCGTAGACTCTGGGTTTCAACGCACCAATGTAGGGCAACGTCCGAAAGCGGTCTGCATAGTCGAGGCCGTATCCCACCACCCAGACATCGGGGATGGTGAAGCCCTCGTAGTGAAGGGCGACGTCGACCTCCCGCCGGTCGGGTTTGCTGAGCAGGGCCGCGGTTCGCAGCGACGCAGGCTGGCGGGCCTTGAAGGTCCGGTAGAGATAGTCCAGCGTGTTGCCCGTGTCGACGATATCCTCGACAATCAACACGTGCCGGCCCGTGACGTCGGCGCGGGTATCCATAATCATCCGGACCGCGCCGGACTGCTCGGTCTTATCCTGATAGCTCGAGAGGGCGATGAAGTCCACCCGATGGGCGACCGTCAGGCGCCTTGAGAGATCAGCCATAAAGATGAAAGAGCCCTTGAGCACCCCGACGAGGAGGAACTCCTCGTTGTTCAATCCGGCATAATCGTTGCTGATCTCATCCGCCATCTCCTGGACGCGGGTCTCGATCGTCTCCACATCCAGCAGCACATAATCCGGCGAATCAGGCACAGGTACGGTCACGACTCACTCTCCCTCCCCCATCACGGCGACGGGGCACTTCATGGTGCTTACGACAACGGGCCTCGTAGACCTCACTGGCGCCGACCAACACGATCGGATCGTCATAGCAGGCGGGCTCCCCCTCAATCAACCGCTGCGTCCGGCTTGCCGGATTCCCACAGACGACGCAGATGGCATGAAGTTTGTCCACGAGCTCCGCGACAGCCATCAATTGAGGGATCGGTCCGAACGGCTCGCCCCGGAAGTCCATATCCAAGCCCGCACAGATCACGCGCTTCCCCTGTTCGGCCAGTTCCTCGCAGACATCTACCAAGGACTCATCGAAGAACTGAACCTCATCCACGGCGATGACCGTCGCCGCCGGATCGACCCGTTCCCTGAGCTCTTCACTGTCGGCGACCGGCTGCGCCTTAATCTGTAGGCCGTTGTGCGAAGCAATGGCCTCCTCGGCATAACGGTTATCGATGATGGGCTTGAAAACCTGGATGGTCTGCCGTGCAATCTGGGCGCGCCGGAGCCGGCGTATTAGCTCTTCGGTCTTCCCGCTGAACATACTGCCGCACACGACTTCGATCCAACCCGCATTGATATTTTTTTGCATCTGAGGAACTCCTAGAACGCTTAAGATTCCAGTCCGGCCAGGATATGCACAGTATCCATACGATAGGGTGTTACCCGTGAACGTCAACGTGGGTGTGAGGGTTAGCTAACAGGCTCAGTATGCTGACATGCTCAGTATGCTGACATGCTCAGGGTACTGACAAAAAGAAAAAGGCAGAGGCCAAAAGAACCTCTGCCTTGATGATCGTGCCTACGCGGTCTCTTCGACGGCCTCGGCCTCTTCAGGCTCCTCGGCGGGCTCATCACCCGGGAGGGTGAAGCCCTGCTCCCGCAAGCCTCGCTTCACGTCGGCCAGGGTCTTAAGCCCGAAGCCTCGGATGTCGGTCAGACCATCATCGCCCTTCTCCTCAAGCAAATCGAGGATATCCCCGACAGTCTCGAACTCCGCTTCCTCAAACAAATTCTCAATGCGGGTGTCGAATCCCAACTCATCGAGCGAAAGATCCGGCGAGGTCTGAGCGGCCTTGCGGCGCTCCTCCTCGGCGATCGCTTCCTCACGCGCGCGCAAGCGGCGCATGAAGCGTTCAACCTGACCCTCGGTGTCGACGATGCGTTGCTCACCGGTGAAGAACGGGTGGCAATGGGAGCAGACATCGGTGCGTAGTTCGGGCACGGTCGCGCCTACGGTCCACGTGTTCCCGCACGCACAGACGACCTTTGCCTCAGGATACCAATCGGGATGTATACCTTCCTTCATAACATTACGCTCCCTCTGCAACCACATTCACGCGCTTCCGACCGTGGACGACATCGTACTTCACCACACCGTCGGTCATCGCGTACAACGTATAATCCTTACCCACCCCCACGTTCTCGCCAGCCTTGAGCCGCAAGCCGACCTGACGAACGAGAATGTGTCCAGCCCGCACGCGCTCACCACCGAATTTCTTAACGCCCCGTCGCTTTGCCTTACTGTCGCGGCCGTTAGAATCACTGCCTTTTTTCCGTGCCATCGCTATGCTCCTTTTACAATCTCATCGATGCGCAGGCGCATATACGTCTGGCGGTGCCCCATACGACGGCGATAGCGTATCTTGGGCTTGAACTTGAAGATGCGAATTTTCGGACCACGGAACTCCTCGACAACGGTCGCGCGAACTTTCGCGCCGTCCACGGTGGGCTTTCCGACCAAAATATCATCCTCATCAGCCAGCAGATAGATCTCATCTAACTCCACCTGCGCGCCAACCTCATAGGGAAGACGCTCTACGACGAGTTCGTCCCCTTCTGAAGCTTTGTACTGATGTCCTCCGGCTTTAATAACTGCGTACACGTCTCTCCTCCCCATTACACAATAGAAGCCGAACCCAAACTGGGGATCGGCCATCTATGTATTATATAGAAGTCGATGCTTTTGTCAACAACTCCCGTTCAATTCTCTTGTAACCTACGGGCAGTGTGAGGATATTGAGATGCAATATCCCGCCAATGGGACCCCTTCCAATATATTCTACCACATTTTGGGCAACAGTTAAACACGTCATGCGTGCGCGCGACGTAGGCCGGAACCTGCTCGCGCGCGTCCTCCAGCGCCACCGCAACGAGCGGCACGTTGCACGCCATACATCGCGGGCACGCGCCAGACGGCGGCGCGCCCACTGCGTCGATCACCTGCGCGACCTGGGCCTCGAGCGCTTGAGCGGTGATGCATACCGTCCGCAAGCCCCGCCGCTCGGCCAGCGAGCGATCCATGGTCAGCAGCACCCGGTTCCCCGCCCGGGCAAGATGCGCGATCCGGTGATCGTCGCCCTGGGCATACCGCGTGTCGAACCCCAGCAACCGCAGCCAGCGCGCCAGCTTTCCCAGCATCGCGTCGGCAAGCAGCCGGGGTGGATCGGGCACGTGCGGATAGAGAAGCAGCGGACGGTTTTCGTTCATCTCACGGTATAGTATATCATGGAGGCCGGTGAACGTAGAGGGCGCCGAGGTGCGAGCAAGCGGCAGAGCCCGCGCACTTGAAGTAGAAACTATGTTCTGCTATCATAAGGGTGAGAAGCATAGGGGTGAGAAGCATAGGGGTGAGGAGGACGTATGGCCAAAAAAGAGACCCGCTGGGTATGCCAACAGTGCAACTGGAGCTTCGTCCAGTATATGGGCAAATGCCCCAACTGCGGCGCGTGGGACTCCCTGGTGGAAACGATCGTCGACAAGGAGGGGAATCAAAGCAGCACAGCCAGCCTCGCGGTGGTCAGCGCGGACAGACCCAAGCCCCTCAGCGAGATCGCGCTTGACGACATCGACCGCATGCCCGTGCGGATGGAGGAGTTATCCCGAGTTCTGGGCGGGGGATTGGTGCCCGGCTCTATCGTCCTGATCGGCGGCGAGCCCGGCATCGGGAAATCGACCCTTCTGCTCCAGATCGCCGCACTGATCGGCGAATCCGACCACCCGGTGCTGTACGTCTCGGGCGAGGAGTCGCCCCAGCAGATCAAGATGCGGGCCCGACGCCTCAACATCGAAGGGGACCCGCTCCACCTCCTGTCCGAGACCGAGGTAGGGACCGTCCTGGCCCAGGCGGAGCGTATGCAGCCGAGCCTGCGTGCGCTCGTGATTGACTCGATCCAGACTATTCACACCGAGGACTTGAGTTCCGCACCGGGCAACGTCAGTCAGGTGCGCGAGTGCGCCACCCGCTTCCAACGTTGGGCCAAGCGCCGGGGCATCCCGGTCTTCCTGGTCGGGCACGTGACGAAAGCGGGCGCCATCGCCGGCCCCAAGGTGCTAGAGCACATCGTCGACACGGTCCTCTACCTCGAAGGCGATCCGTTCCACACGTACCGGCTCCTGCGCAGCGTCAAGAACCGGTTCGGCGCCACCTCGGAGGTCGGGGTCTTTGAGATGCGAAGCAACGGTATGCTGGAGGTCGAGAACCCGTCGGAGGCGTTCCTCGCCGAGCGGATGATCAACGTCCCGGGCTCTTCCATCGCCATCACGCTGGAGGGGACCCGCCCCCTCCTGGTGGAGGTTCAGGCCCTCGCGAGCCACACGAGCTTCGGCAACCCACGCCGGACGGTCAACGGGTTGGACTACAACCGCCTCCTGTTGATCCTCGCCGTGCTGAGCCGACGGGTCCATCTTCAGTTCTCGGAGCACGACGTCTTCGCCAGCATCGTGGGAGGCCTGCAGGTCCAGGAGCCGGCCGTCGACCTGGCGGTAGCGATGGCCCTGGCCTCCAGCCTGAGAAACCGACCGATGCCGGCGGATCTGGCCCTGGTCGGCGAGGTCGGGCTCTCCGGCGAGGTCCGTTCGGTCGGCCAACTCGAGGTTCGGCTCAGCGAGGCCGCCCGGCTGGGTTTTCGCAAGGCCCTCGTCCCTAGACGACTGAAGCAATCTGAGTTACAATGGCCTGAGGGGCTCGACGTGATGCAGGTTCGATCTGTCAGCGAAGCCATCAAGCGCGTGTTAGGCGCCGGCGATTCGTAAAACGCACGCGCGTTTCACTTCACATCACACCACCTGAAACCAACCCGTCGTATGCGATCGATAGGATAATCACCGTGACCAAACGCTCCAAGAAAAAGCGCAAGCCGCTGTGGGAACAGCTCTCCAAGGATCAGAAGCTCGACATCCTGGGCTGGACGCTCTTCAGCCTTGCCGTGCTTACCATTCTCAGCATGGTTTCCGCGGAACAGGGCCTGCTGACGCAGTGGTGGATCTCCCTGCTGAGTTCGACCTTCGGCTGGGGACGATATCTGGTGCCCATCTTCCTGGGTGCCACGGGACTGTGGCTGGTGCTGCGGCACTTCGAGGACCGTATCCCCACCCTGGATCCCGAGCAGATTGTCGGCATTATCCTGGGTTTTTTCATCGCGGAGATGACGCTCCATTTCATCGTCAATCTGTTCCAGCCCGGCGCCGACCTGATGACGCTCGGCAGGAATGGGGGAGGCGGTGGGTTATTGGGCGCCCTCCTGCTCAAAACCGGCATCGCGTGGCTTGGTATGGCCGGCGCGATCTTCTCCATGATTCTCGGCTGGATTGTGGTCATCGCGTTCACAGCCAGCGTCTCCCCTGCCGAGGCCATCACATGGCTCCTGAATCGACGGGAGGCCATCAAGCAGCCTTCCACGGCAAGGGGTATGACCCAAAGCTCGCTGCCCACGGCGGTTTCCAAGGGGGAACGGACCATCCTCGGCGATTCGGCTTCCGATGCGCCGACCGCGCCGCCGGAGCCATCCCCACCCGAACCGGAGCCCTCGGGCGAGCCCACCATCAACATCGCCTCCCGTCCCAACGATAAAGGGCCGGTCAAGATCGATCAGCCCACGGTCGGCGAGCAGAGCTGGCGTCTCCCCACCGTCAACGAGATGCTCGAAGAGGGAAGCGAACAGTACTACAGCGAGGATCTGATACGGCGGCAGGTCGACATCATCGAGGAGACCCTGGAGAGCTTCGGGGCGCCCTCAAAGGTTCAGGAGATCAATCAGGGGCCGGTGGTAACCCAGTTTGGCATTAAGCCGAAGTTCATAGAAACGCGCAGCGGCAAGAGGACCAAGGTCAAGGTGAGCAAGATCGCCAACCTGGCTGATGACCTGGCGCTGGCCCTCTCGGCGAAGAGCGTCCGGGTTCAAGCCCCGATTCCCGGCAAGGGGCTGGTCGGTATCGAGGTACCCAACGAGGATCCGGCGATCGTCTCCCTACGGGACGTGATGGAATCCAAGAGCTTCGGCAGGCTCAAGGGCCGACTGCGGCTGGGACTCGGTCAGGACGTCTCAGGTCAGGCCGCGGCCGCGGACCTGCGGGCGATGCCCCACCTCCTGATCGCCGGAGCGACCGGCGCGGGCAAATCGGTGTGTATGAACGCCATTATCGCGGCACTCCTGCTGCAGAACTCACCGGACACCCTGCGCATCATTATGGTCGATCCCAAACGGGTGGAGCTGACCCAATACAACGGCATCCCGCATTTGCTGACCCCGGTCATCGCGGACGTCGAGCGGGTGGTTCCCACCCTGGGTTGGGTGACCAAGGAGATGGACAGCCGCTACCGGCGGTTCTCAAACGTGGGAGCGCGCAATATCGATGACTACAACCAACGCGTCCGCAATCAGGAGGATGAGTCCACGATTCCCTATATCGCGGTGCTGATCGACGAGCTGGCCGACGTGATGATCCAATCTGCCGACGAGGCCGAGCGTGTGATCTGCCGTCTGGCCCAGATGGCCCGCGCCACCGGCATCCACCTGATCATCGCCACCCAGCGCCCGAGCGTGGACGTGGTGACTGGGCTGATCAAGGCCAATTTCCCGGCCAGGATCGCCTTCGCCGTGGCCTCCTCGGTCGACTCCCGGGTGATCCTGGATATGCCGGGGGCGGAACGGCTGTTGGGCCAGGGGGATATGCTCTTTATGCCCCCGGACGCCGGCCAGCCGCGCCGGCTGCAGGGGTCCTGGGTCTCGGATCAAGAACTCAATCGTATCACAAAATACTGGCAGCGATCGGTGGACCCAGAATCGACGCGCCCGGTCGAGGCGCTCTCCAAAGGGGGACCGAAGGTCAAGGAGCTTGCGACTCAGCCTTCGCTCTTCCCGACCTTTGACCAGCCAACCTCCGACACAGTCGAGTTTGAGGACGAGCTGCTTCCCTCGGCGGTGGAGATCTTCCTTTCAGAGAACCGCGCTTCCATCTCGCTGCTCCAGCGGCGGCTCCGGATCGGTTACACCCGCGCCGCACGCCTGGTCGACAACCTCAGCGAACTGGGTGTCGTCGCGGACGACATGAAAGGGCAGTCGCACAAGGTGAATCGTCTCGTGGCCGAGAAACTCCTGGACTCCATCGACTACGAAGCCCAAGAGATCGTCTAGTGTCACTACGCGTCGCGTTTCTTAAGGTCGGGCCAGGAAACTTTGCGCTTAGGGTCCGCGGGCTGCGTAACCATCCTGTGGACGGCGCGCTTGATCTCCTGGGGATCGAACCCCTCCAGGTGATCGGCGAGGTCATCAATCGCGGATCGCTCCTCATTCGTCAGGTCGCGCCCGATTTCAGCCTCCAGTTCCGTCAGGGCGAGGAGCAAGGCCTGCTGGTCGCGGTCCAGGTCTTTTTCACCGTGTTCCTTAAGCCAACGAGCTTTACCTTTGTTGAAGAGTTCCCGTGGATCGTTGTTTTTCGTCATTTCACTCCCTCCTGTCTTATCCCTAGTGTAACACAAAAATGAAGACAAGGACACCGAACGCCAACCCGATCCACGATGGGCCGTCCATTCCCTGGAACCAGATACGCGGATGGTTCTTTGATCTCGACGGCACCCTGATGGACACCGACGACCAGGTCGTCGAACGTCTAGCCGGTCGTCTCACCTTCCTGGGTAAGCGACCCGCCCAGACGATCAGCCGCTATCTCGTGATGGAGAGCGAGACCTGGATCAACACGATGGTCACCCTGCTCGACCTCGTGGGACTGGATCGGTGGGTGTTCGCCCTGCGGCGCCGCCTAAGCCGGCGCGTGAAGCCGACCTTCCGTATGATCCCTGACGTCCACCCGATGTTACAGGCACTCTCCGAACGCGGCAAGGTGGCAGTCGTCTCGACGCGTCCGATGGAGGACGCGGAGACGTTTCTGCGACAGCACGACCTCACCGAACGGTTTGACCTCGTGGTGGCTCAGGAGACGACCAAACGCCTCAAGCCCCACCCCCAACCCGTGCGCTATGCCGCCGATGCGCTCAACCTCCCCATCGACACGTGTGTGATGGTCGGCGACACGCCGGTCGACGTGCGGTCGGCGAGAAAGGCCGGTGCGTGGGCGGTCGGCGTGCTGTGCGGATTCGGCGAGGCCCACGAACTGAAACGCGCGGGAGCCCATTACGTCCTGGCGACGACGGGCGACCTCCTGTCGCTGATCGAGAATGAGGATCACTCCACCACGCCCTGATCAAGGAACTGCGCGTCAGCAGGCATCCCCGGCTTGAGGACGCCCTCCGGATTGGGCAGCCGGATCTCAACTGCGTAGAAGGTGTTCAGCCGCTCCTCCTTGGTAGCCACATTTCTCGGCGTATATTCCGGCTCATCCTCGATGCGGACCACGCGCCCCTCAAACTGCCGCGCCGGAAAGCTGTCCACGGTGACCACGACTGGCTGATCGAGCCGGATCCGTCCGATGCGGTTCTCGGCGACGTAAACGTCGAGCATGACCTCGGAGAGATCGGCCAACGTCAAGATCGTCACAGCCGGCCCGGTCAGCTCCCCCACGTCCAACACCTTCACAAACACCGTGCCGGTGACCGGGCTGGTGAGGGTACTCCGTGTGATGCGCAACTTCAAGAGATCGACCTCCGCCTGAGCCTGCTGGACGGCAGCCCGATCCATCGCGACCTCCTCCGGCAGCGGGCCGGCCCGCAGGTTGCGAAGTCTAGCCTCCGCGACCGCCACCCCGGCCTCGGCCACACGGAACTCACCCTCGGCCTTGTGAGCCTGGGCAACGAGCCCCAGGGGTTCCCGCCGGATCACCCATAACGTATTAAGGAGCGTCTGAGCGGTCGCCTCGTCCGCCTTAGCCGCCGCCAGAGCCTCACGGGCAGCAACCACCTGGTAATCAGCCCCCTCCCGCTCGGCGGAGTCCTCTCGGGTCTGGTCCCGTCTCAACGCCGCAGCCTGGAGTTCGGCCTCAGCTAACTCAACGCCCTGCGCCGCCAATTGGACCTGGGTCTCGGCCTCCACAATCTGAGCATCGAGACTCTGAGGATTCTCCAATACGTCCAAGGCGTGCTGCCACGCCTCGTACGCGCCGTCCCGCTCCGCCTGCGCAAGCGCCAGCGCCGCCTCCGCACCCTCAGTCTCCTCGGCGCGCGGGCCGGCCCGCGTCGCCGCCAATTCAGCCTTCGCAGTCTCCACTGAGGCCTCGGCCGGCAGGAGCTCCAGCTCCCAGGGCGTCGTATCGAGCTGCACCAGCACCTCGCCCGCCGCCACCCGATCGCCGACCACGACCTTAACCTCCGCAATCCGCCCGCCCAGTTCGGATGCGATCCGGATCTCCCGGGCGCGAATGGTGCCCGACGCGGTGAGCATCTCCTCGTCCTCCTTCTCCAGCAGAGGTAAAGGGTCCGACCGGCAGCCGCCCACCACGATCACGAGGAGACTCAAGAGAAGGAACCACCGCGGCACGGTGAACCGGCGCTTGACCGCATCCCCTCTCAAGGTCCGATCTCCATGAACGTCGCATCGGCCGGCATCCCAGGCTTCAGTCGATAGCCGGCGTTATCCATCGCGATCTCAACGGCAAAGACAAGATTGACGCGCTCCTCTCGGGTGGAGACATTGCGGGGTGTAAACTCGGCCTGATCCGCAATCGTGACGATCTCACCCACGAACGCCCGATCGGGGAAGCTGTCGACCCGCACTTCGACGTCCTGACCGATCTGCAGGTCGCCCAACCGGGTCTCCGGCACGTAGACGGTGAGGGTCAACCGGTCGAGATCGGCGATGCGCATCAGGGCCGCACCCTGCGCCGCCACCTCCCCAGGCACCATCAGCAGCTCGGCCACCGTGCCCGAGATCGGCGCGGTCAAGGTCAGCATCTCCCGCTGCCTGCGAAGGGCCTCCAATCCGGCCCGGGCCTGTTCCACCTGGGTGCGGATCACCCGAATCTCCTCATCAGAGAGGCCGGCCCGGAGCGCCTCCACCTGGGCCTCCGCCATGCGGACCCGCGCGGCCAACTGGGCCTCGGCGCCTCGGGCCTCCTGCGCGTTGGCGATCCCCGCCTGGGGATGGCTGCGCTCCGCGTAGAGCTGATTCAGCCTGGCCCGCATCCCCTCGGTGGACGCGGCAGCGGCGTTCACCCCCACCCACGCCTTCCACCACGTGTTGGTCAGCATCACGGCGTCCAGGCCGAAATGAACGTCCTGCCACAGATAAAGCTCGTACGCCCCATCATCGAGATGCAGCTCGTAGTCCTCGAACTCAAAGGTGTGCTCCCCCAGATCCGGCAGGGACTCACCCGGGTTATCAGGCAGTTCATCGCGAATATCGTCGGGAAGCTGATCGACGAGATCGTCAATCCCCCCCTCTTTGACGAGAAAGCGGTACCGCCCCCCGCCATTAAACGCATCCCAGGCCCGGTCGAGTTCGCGCTTCCCAACCTCAATCGCGTCCTTCTGCGCGACAGCCTCCGCCTCCTGATGTTCGGCCGCAGCCAATTGTCCGCGCGTCGCCGCGATCTCAAGGTCGAGATCCTGCGGGTTGTCCAGGAGCGCCTGCGTATCGCTCACCGCCAGGCGGGCCGCCATGTGCCCCGCCTGGGCCTGAGCCAACTGCGCGTTTGCCACGGCGACCTCACCCGGTCTGGCTCCAGCCATCGCGCGCGCCAAGCCGGCCTCTGCGACCTCGACGCCCGCCTGGGCCACGGCGATCTGCCCGTCCAACAGCGCCGCATCCAACACAGCGACGACGTCGCCCTCCCCGACCCCGGATCCCTCCTCCACCGTGACGGAGGCAATACGTCCCCCTAACTCGCTGGCGACCGACACACGACGGGCCTCAATCACACCGGAGGCCACCCAGGGCGTCGGGTCCGGCGGCCTGACGTCCACCGCATCCGCACGCCGGCTGAGAACCATCCCAGTGGCCACCAACGCCACAAGGCCGATGCTGTAGAGCAGCCACCGCCACCGTCCCTTCCTCACATCCTATCCTCCCCCTCTTGAAGAAACACCGCGTCTACGTCTCCGGCTTCACCGCGGAGATAAAAACGTCCTCCAACGTCGGCGCGATCCATTCAATGCTCTCAACTCTCAAACCGGCCCCTTCCAGATGAGCGCGGACTTTTGGTATGGCGGCCTCGGCGTCGGGCACCACCGCGTGAATCTGGGCCCCGTACATCGCGACCTCGTCAAAGGGGATCAAGCCCTCCGCTTCGGCGGACCGCAGCACCCGCATCGCTTTGTCAGGATCATCGGGGTTGATTTCCAGGACCTGACCGCGCATCTGCGTGTTTTTTAGTTGATCGGGCGTATCCAGGGCGATCAGCCTCCCCCGGCTGAGAAACCCCACCCGCTGGCACAATTCCGCCTCGTCCATATAGTGGGTGGTGACCAACACCGTCACGCCCTCCTCTGCCATCCTGTAGATCAGGTCCCAGAACTCACGGCGGCTGATGGGATCGACCCCGGCGGTCGGCTCGTCGAGAAAGATCACCTCGGGATGGTGGACGATGGCACACCCCAACGCCAGGCGCTGCTTCCAGCCCCCGGAGAGGTTTGCGGTCAACGTATCCTCCCGCCCAAGGAGTCCGGCCATCTCCAGGATCTCCTGCTGGCGATGGTGCAGCTCCCGCCGCGACAATCCATACGCCTGACCGTAAAAGCGGATGTTCTCACGCGCCGTCAGATCGTTGTAGAGCGTGAAGCGCTGGGACATATAGCCGACGTGGGCCTGCATCCGCTTGGCCTCGGTCGCAGCATCGTAGCCCAGGACGGTCGCCCGCCCCGACGTCGGCGCCAGGAGTCCCAGCATCATCCGGATGGTCGTCGTCTTCCCGGCACCGTTGGGCCCCAGCCATCCATAGACCTCCCCACGGTTGACGTAGAAGCTCACGTCATCCACGGCGACGAAATCGCCGAACGCCTTGGTCAGATGCTCCACGACGATCGGATGATCCCCGGTTGAGGTTCGCTTACCCACGCTCGGCACGCTCCCGACCCGCGTCCGCCTGTTGGCGGCGTATCAGGGAGATAAAGGCCTCCTCCATCCGGGGCTCAATCTCCCGCATCTCACGACATACGATCCCCTGATCCTCCAGGGCACGCTCGATCTCCGAGCGGCGGGCCTCCAGATCGTCGACGAAGACGTGGAGCATCATCCCATACGTCTGCACCTCCAGGACGCCCGCCAGCTCCCGGACCTGACGCTGGGCCGGGACGAAGGGCGTCGGCGCAAAGGCCAGGAGGCGCCCAGGCACCCGCGTCTTGATCACGTCCGGCGAATCGTGAGCGACCAACGCGCCCTGATAAATCAGGCCGACCCAATTGCAGCGCTCCGCCTCGTCCATGTAGGGGGTGCAGACAAAGATCGTGACGCCCTTTTCGGCCCGGAGGTTGCCGAGCAGGTTCCAGAACTCGCGCCGGCTGACCGGATCGACACCCAGGGTCGGCTCGTCCAGCATCAGCACCTGCGGCTCGTGGATCAGGCTGCACGCCAGGGCCAACTTCTTCTTCATCCCCCCGGAGAGCTTGCCCGCCAGGCGGTCGGTAAACTCGGACAGGCCGGCAAACGCCAACAGATCCGGGATGCGGCGCGCCCGCTGCGCCCGGGAGACCCCCTGGACGTTGGCGAAGAAGTGCATGTTCTCCATCACCGTGAGATCGCGGGGCAGCGCAAACTGCTGTGCGATGTACCCGACCCGTTCCCGGATCTCGTAGGGATCCTGCATGGAGTCATAGCCCAGAATCCGGCTCTCGCCGGCGGTCCGTCTCAGCAACCCCAGGATGACCCGGGTGGTCGTGGTCTTACCGGCCCCATCGGGCCCGATCAGCCCGTACGTCTCGCCACGCCGTACCTGCAGCGTGAGGGCCCGCACCGCGGTGACCTCACCGTGCCGCGTCTTGAATCGCTTGACCAGATCTTTCGTCTCGATCACGATGCGATCGTTCATCTACCCCACCACTTTCTGAGGAACGGAAGAGCACTGCGAGTGCCGATTGTAGTTCCAACCGCGATCCTGTCAACCTCCGACGTTGACGCCCCCGCAATCCGCAGTACACTCACGTTATAAGCTGAACTTCGCATCGCACCCATACGGACGGTACCCATGAGTTTCATGAGCGACACCATACAAAACAGCCCCATCACCCCCTCCTAACCTCCCCCTCGAGGGGGAGGGACTCAGTTCCCCTCCCTGGTGCGAGGGGTTAGGGGAGGGAAAAACCACGCTCTGCTCACGCGACTCTGGAGGTTACCAGAAAAGAGAGGGAGACGGATGATTCGAGTTCAACGGACGTGCCTCGCATTAGCGCTCATCCTGATCGCCGCCGGCTGCACGGCGCCCGGCAGCCCGACCCCCACACCGAGCCCGGTGGCGACCGCAAGCCAGGCCGCCACGCCCACCGCCGATGCCCACCGGGAGCAGCGGGAGACGATGGTCGCGCGGACCATCGAGGCCCGGGGCGTCAGCGATCCGAAGGTCCTGCGTGCCATGCGCGCGGTGCCCCGGCACCGTTTCGTGCCGGAACGATACGTCGATCAGGCCTACGAGGACCACCCCCTGCCCATCGGGCACGGTCAGACCATCTCGCAGCCGTACATCGTGGCGTGGATGACGGAACTGCTGGAGCTCCAGCCGGGCGAGCGCGTCCTGGAGATCGGAACGGGCTCCGGCTACCAGGCAGCGGTTCTCGCCGAATTGGAGGGCGTGGAGGTCTACACCGTCGAGATCATCCCCGAACTGGCAGCGGAGGCGGAGGCCCGTCTCACCGCGCTGGGCTACACGGACATCCACACAAAATCGGGGGACGGGTACTACGGCTGGCCCGAGCACGCGCCCTACGATGCCATCATCGTCACCGCCGCGCCGGATCACCTGCCACAGCCGTTGGCTACGCAGCTCGCCGAGGACGGGCGGATGGTGATCCCCATCGGTCCGCCGGGCGGGTATCAGGAGTTATGGAAGTTCACAAAGGCAAACGGAGAGCTGACGACGAAGAGCTTGGGCGGCGTGATGTTTGTGCCGCTGACGGGCAGTGGCCATTAAGGCACCCCGAAACCTTCCAGACCCCATCTCCATAGGTCTCGGAAACACGTTGCTTTGCAGAACTTAATGGGAGTACTAGCGACCGGACACTTCTATTAAACGATCTTTAACCGGTAGTTACACAGAGTTTCACAGAGATGACACGGAGCTACACAGAGATTTTATTGAAACTTAACTTCTGCGGATTTTGGAAATAACGGATAGAATACGGACAAACCAGGGTGAAGGAGAGGCCCGATGTTCATACCGGTGACTGGGTTGCCCACTGACTTAGTGGAATA
>DAOTTS010000024.1:0-12023 GCA_034437735.1 Anaerolineae bacterium | reverse complement strand
GCCGATGCGCGGCACGCTGTGCCCGTAAGAACTGGCGAAGGGGTTCTCATACCGATTCTCACCGAAGTAGGCCACACTGTAAGCACCGCGCTCGGGGTCGCAGATGAAGGTTTCGCCATCGATGTGCAGGACAAAGACCCCCACATCGTTCTGGTTGTGGCTTGCTGCGTTGTGGCTGGCCTTGGCGGCGACAACGACCGGCGCCCCATCCTTCGTCGCCCCGGTCAGGCGCACGACCTCGGTGGCGGGCAGCACGGCGTCGCCGACCTCAACGCCGGCGGGCCGGGTGCCGTCCCACCACATCAGCGCGCGCCATATCTCGTGGAAGCGGCGCGTGCCGGCCTGCAGTTCTCCAGGTTCCGCCAGGATATCGCGCACATCCTCGATGCCGCTGCGCTCCGCCAGCCGCTGCACGAGACCGGGATGGAACGTGCTCTCCTCGCTGCTGTCCGAGTAGCTGAAGTAGTGGCCCGGCGAGAGCATCGCCTTGGGTGGGTACGCCGCGATCTCCTGCACACGCTCGGTCGCCAGGAGGTCGATCTCCCCATCCGTCCGCTGCCGCAGCGCCTCCGAGAAAGCGATCAGGTTGCTCATCCCGTACTGCCAGTAGCCGGGCCCCTCCTCCGAACCGCCGTCGTCCGTGAACGCGACGTTGAGGAAGGTCTCCAGCCCCTCAAGGACCGTCGCAACTGCCCGGGCCAGACGCTCCTCGTCCTCCTCCAGGAGGAGGAAGGCCGTGCCGATAGCCCCGTTACAGACGCCGTTCCAGTTATTGTAGCCCTTGTACCACCAGTAGCTATCGGGGTCCTCCAGGTACGGGGTGAAGATCCGGGTCTCGATCTCGTGCCGGATGCGGTCGATCAGCCGATCCTCCAGCCGATCTCCCACCCCCTCGACGATCTCGGCGAGATCCATTGCGGTGGCGACCGCCCGCAGCTCGATGCCCATATGCTCAACCTGGGGCAGGAACCAACCGGTCTCCTCACAGGTACTCCAGATGTAGTCATAGAGCGTGTTCACATACGCGTCGTCGCCGAGCAGGACCTGCAGCGCGGCGACGGCCATCTTGCCCCGCTTCTCGAAATAGGGGACCTGGTAGATGCGGCGTTTGTCATAGCGCTGGACGTCGCGGTACTTGGTGTAGGTCAGGGCCGGGATGGTCTCGATGTCGGCCAGCAGTTCGCGGGTGCCCTCACGGACCAGGGCCATCGCGGGGCGGCTGCGTGCCACTTCCGGATGTTGGGCGGCTTCGACGAGGTCCGGCAGCAGCGAGCCCTCGGGCGTAGCGGCTGCGAAGATGGCTTTGATCTCCTCGGGCGTGCGGGTGATGTCTGCTTTTGTCATATCGGTCTTACTCCTTTGTTTCGTTCTTAGGTACGGTCACGGTCAACGTCGGTGCCAGAGCCCAAAGGTTTTGGGTTCGCTCAGATGTTTCCGCTCTGATTGGGCGGAAACCTTTGGGCTCTCTGACGGAATACGATCGTTACTATCAAACCCGGTGCAAGGCACTCACAAAGTAGGCCAGCCTTGTCGGCGCGTTGGCCTGCCAGGTCGCTTGGTCTTGAGTCCAGCGTCCGCGAGTGCCTCGCACCTACCGGCGTTATCCGGATATCTACGACTTGGGCATGACACGCGCGCGGAGGCGCATGGTCAGGTCTTTGTCGACGGGCTTGCCGGTGAATGAAAGGCGCTTCAAGATCCTCTCTTTGTTGTTGGCCTTGGACTCCTCCTCCAGCACCTCAAGCTTGAAGACCACGCCCTCGGGCGCCTCGATGGTGAGCGCCAGATCGTTCTTCTCACCGGTGATGACCGCCCGGTCGCCGTCCACGGTCGTGTCGAGCCAGGTGACGATCGCTTCTTCCACAGGCAGCGCCACCCGCGACAGGCAAATCTGATCCTCGAGGACCAGTTCCCCTTCCGGTGTGAGCGTCAGCGAACGCAGGGCCTTGTCGAGCCCCCAGACACCCTTGTACGCGCCCTCAATGCGCATCGCCACCTCTTTCGCCTCACCGCCGACGTCGTACGCGACGATCTCACCCTCGTACTCTCTACCTTCGGACTGAAGGCGGTTCGCGATCACGGGCACGCTGTGGCCGTAGGAGTTGCTGAAGACGACCTTGTCCTTGCCCCAGAAGACGTACTGGTCGTAGAGCCCGCGCTCGGGATCGCAGATGAGGGTCTCACCGTCGACGTGGAGGACGAAGACCCCAACGTCGTTGTGATTGTGACTGACAGCGTTGTGCTGCGCTTTGGTGGCCAACACCACCGGCGATCCCTCGAGTGTCTCGGCCGCGATGCGTGCGATCTTGCTCTCCGGCAGCAGGGCATCCCCGACCACAGCCTTCTCCGATTGTCGCCCATCCCACCACATCAGGGCCCGCCACGTCTGGTGGAAGCGCGTGAGCCGCGAGCGGAGAGGCGCCGGTTCGGCGAGCAGATCGTAGAGCGCGTCCAGGCCCGTGCGCTCGGCCAACCGCTGAACCAGACCCGGATGCATCGAGGTGACCTCGTTGCTGTCCGAGTAGCTGAAATAGCGGCCCGGTGAGAGCATGATCTTCAGGGGGAACTCCGCGATCTCCCGCACCCGATCGAGGGCCAGCAGATCGATGGCCCCATCGGTGCGCCACCGCAGCATCTCCGAGAAGACGACAAAGTTGCTCATTCCGTAGTGCCAATACCCGGCGCCCTCTCCCGAGGCGCCGTCCGCCTCGAACGCGGTGTTGAGGAAGACCTCCAGGCCCTCCAATACGTCGGCGAGCCCCTGGGCCAGCCGGTCCGTGTCCTCCTCCAGCAGCAGGAACATCGCGCCGACGCCACCGTTGCAGACGCCGTTCCAGTTGTTGTGGCCCTTCCACCAGACCTCTTTGCGATCGAGATACCGGGTGAAGATGCGGCGGTCGATCTCCTCACGAATCCGGGTGACCAACCGGTCCTCAAGCTTGTCCTTCAGCCCGACCGCCATCTCCGCCAGGGAGAGGCCGGTGGCGGCAGAGCGGAGATCGATCTCCAGGTCGCGGCGCTGGGCCACGATCCAGACGGTCTCCTCACACGTACTCCAGATATAGTCGTAGAGGGTGTTCAGATAGTCGTCGTCACCCAAAAGGACCTGGAGGCCGGCCACGGCCATCTTGGCCCGCTTCTCCCAATAGGGGCGCTCCCAAATGGCGCGATCCGCCTTCCGCTGGACGTCGCGAAAGCGGGTGTAGGTGAGCCAGGGGATGTTCTCGATATCGTCCAGGTAGGGCTGCGCGTCCTCGGAGACGTACGTCATCGCCGGGCGCGATTGGACCTTCGCCGGGTCGGCCACTGCCTCCAGCAGGCCCGGAATCAGATCCTCCGGGGGTTTCGGCTCGGCGAGCAGCGCCTTCAATTCCGCAGGGGTCCGCTTGATCTCTACGTGATGCTCCATAATGTCTGTGTCTCCTTTATGGATGCTCCTAGGTTATGGGTTGCTTTCAAAAGCCCGATACCTTATGCCAAGACGCGCGCACGAACACGTATCGTCAGGTCCTTATCCCCAGGGTTCGCGACGACGCTGAGCCGCTTGAGCGGGACCTCCTTGTTATTGGCCTCCGATGCCTCTTTCAGCACCTCCAGGTCAAAGACCGCCCCTGTCGGGGCCTCGATGGTCAGCGCCAGCTTGTGCTTCTCACCCTGCATCACGGCACGGTTACCGTCGACGGTCGTATCGAGCCAGGTGACGAACGCCTCCTCCACGGGCTTCGGATCGCTAGAGAAGGTAAACGTATCCTCGACCTCAACCTCGCCTTCCGGCGTCACCGTGAGGACGCGACGCGCGATCGCAAGCTCGGGAATGTCGTAAGCGCGCTCGATCCGCATCTCGACGCGCTTCGCCTCTCCCGCCACATCCACCTCAAGGATCTCGCCCTCGAAAGACGGCCCGGCGGACTGCTCGATCCCCCCGATGCGGGGCACGCTGTGTCCGTAAGACCCGGCGAACGGGACGTTGTAGCGCCCGTGGATCTTGTACTGATCGTAAACACCGCGTTCCGGATCGCAGATAAAGGTCTCGCCGCCGGCGTGCAGGACGATGACCCCCACGTCGTTCTGGTTGTGGGGCACCGCGTTGTGCATCGCCTTCGTCGCCAGCACGACAGGCGTCTTCGACGGGGTCTTACCCACTAACCGGACAATCCGGCTCTTCGGCAAATAGGCGTCCTTGAGGGTAACCCGCTCGGGGCGCGTACCGTCCCACCAGAGCAAGGCCCGCCAGACGCGGTGGAAGTACGGGAATCCGGCCCGCAGCTCCCCCGGCTCGGCGAGGACGGCATAAAGATCCTCGACCCCGGTGCGCTCGGCGATGCGCTGCACGAGCCCGGGATGGAACGAGGTCTCCTCGTCACTGTCCGAATAACTGAAGTATTTACCCGGCGAGAGCATCACGCTGGGGGGATAGGTCGCAATGGTCTTCATCCGGTCGGTGCCCAAGAGGTCGATCTCGCCGCCGGTGCGCCGCCGCAGGAGCTCCGCGAAGAAGCTGAAGTTAGTCAGGCCGTAGTGCCAGTAGCCCACCCCCTCCCCCGAGCCTCCATCGGCCTCGAAGGCAGTGTTCATAAAGACCTCCAGCCCCTCCAACACGTCGTGGAGGCCGTGGGCCAGCCGATCGACGTCTTCCTCGAGCAGTAAGAACATGGCGCCGATACCGCCATTGCAGACGCCGTTCCAGTTGTTGTGGCCTTTCCACCAGCTTTCCTTACGATCGAGATAACGGGTGAAGACCCGGCGGTCGATCTCCTCGCGCACGCGTTGGACAATCCGGTCCTCCAACTTGTGCTCCAGCCCGACGATCAATTCGGCCATCGTGAAGCCAGTGCCGCAGACCCGGAGGTCGATTTCAAGGTCCTCGCGTTGGGGCAGGATCCACTTCGTCTCCTCGCAGGTGCTCCACATATAGTCATAGAGCGTGTTGACGTAATCGTCGTCGCCCAGCATCACCTGGACGGCAGCCGCCGCCATCTTGGCACGCTTCTCAAATTGGGGCACACGGTAGATGTAGCGGTTGGTATAGCGCTGCACGTCGCGGAACATCGTATAGGTCAGGCGGGGGATGTTCTCGATATCCGCCAGGTACGGCTCTGCGGCGGACTCGTAGACGGAGAGCCCCGGTCGATCGCGCACGAGGTCAGGATTCTTCGCAGCCCCAACGAGCTCAGGGACCAAGGTCGCCGGGGGTTCGGTCGAGGTGAGTATCTCCTTCAGTTCCTCACGCGATCGGGTGATCGAAATCGATGCTTCCATACTAGCCTCCTCACTGATAAAGCGCTTACGTTAATGGTATGATCCTGTGACGTCTCGATTCTAATTGGGTGGTTGTGCTGGTGAACCCGGTGCAAGGCACTTGAGCCTTCGATGATGCTATCCAGGACTCTACGGTATCCGACGTTGCCTCTTTTTGGGCGTTGAGTTCCGAAGTGCCTCGCACCTCAGCGCTATTGGGACAAAAACAAAGGCTATGGAGACCCACAGCCTTTATCTCGCCAACGCGCGGCGGTGTCTTGACCTGATTGACGCAGCGCCGATCGCGTCACCTTAACTCACCCTCGGCGACCACGCCAAGGAGATCCAACTCTTCGCCGAAGTGACATGCGACGTAGTGCTCACCGCCGATGTCCCGCAGCAGGGGCTCCTCCTGGCTGCAGATCGGTTTCGCGTACCGGCACCGGGGATGGAAGTAGCAGCCGCTCGGCGGGTTAGCCGGGTCGGCGACGTCGCCCTCCAGGACGATGCGCTTGCCCAATCCTCGCAGGTCGGGGTCCGGTTTGGGCACCGCGGAGAGGAGCGCCTCGGTATAGGGATGCTTGGGATCCATATAGAGATCCTCGGTCTCGGCCATCTCCACCAGCTTGCCCACGTACATCACAGCCACCCGGTCGGAGATATATTCGACGACGCTCAGGTCGTGAGCCACGAAGAGGTACGTGAGATCGTACTCACGCTGCAGCCTCTGCAGCAGGTTGAGGATCTGGGCGCGCACGGAGACGTCGAGCGCCGACACGGGCTCGTCGCAGACCATCAAGCGCGGCTCCAGGGCAAGGGCCCGGGCGACGCCGATGCGCTGGCGCTGCCCACCGCTGAAGGCGTGGGGATACCGGCGCATATACTCGGGCCGCAGGCCAACCTGACGCAGCAGGGTCGCCACACGGTCCTGCAGTTCCTGTCCCTGCGCGAGATTATTGATCAGCAGGGGCTCACCGACCAGCTGCAGCAGCGTCATTCTCGGGTTCAGGGAGGTATAAGGATCCTGGAAGATCAACCGAATTTGCTGCCGATACTTCCGAAGCTCCTCATCATCGTAGACCGACGCCAAATCCACGACATCGCCATCGGCTCCGCGAAACAGGATCTTGCCGCCGGTGGGATTGTAGGCCCGGACAATACAGCGGCCTGTTGTCGTCTTCCCACACCCACTCTCACCGACAAGGCCGAGGGTCTCGCCCTTGCGGATGAAGAAGTTAACGCCATCCACGGCCTTGACGTGCCCGACAACCCGCTTGAACATCCCCTTGCGGATGGTAAAGTGCATCTTCAAATTCTGGACATCCAGAAGCCTATCGCCGTTCGAACTGACCCTCTGCTCGGATTGCTTCGTCATCATGAGCTCTCCACTGTCTCCATAGTCTCCGACGTCTCCCTATCCCCCTCGTACAGCCAACAGCGCACCCGGCGACCGTCCTCGAGCCTCGTCAGCGACGGAGGCTGGCCCGGATCGCAGAGGGTAGGATCGTACTCACTGCACCGGGGCCGGAACGCGCACGCCTTCGGACGGTTGTAGGGATGCGGCACCATACCTCGGATCGCCTTCAACTTCCCACGGGCCTGGATACCAAGTTTGGGGATCGAGCGCAGGAGCGCCCGGGTATACGGATGCTGGGGATCGTGGAAGATCTGCCGCACACCGCCCTGCTCCACCGTCTGGCCCAGATACATCACCACGACCTCGTCAGCGATCTCCGCCACCACCCCCAGGTCGTGGGTGATGTACATCACCGCCATACCGTAATCCTTCTGAAGCTCTATGATAAGTTCGAGGATCTTGGCCTGGGTCGTGACGTCCAGCGCCGTGGTCGGCTCATCGGCAATGAGCATCGAGGGATTGCAGGCCAGGGCCATGGCAATCATAGCGCGCTGGCGCATCCCACCGCTCAACTGGAAGGTATAGGCATCGATCCGCTGTTCCGGCTCGGGGATACCCACCCGCTGCAGCAGTTTAACAGTCCGGTCGCGGGCCTCGGCCTTGGTGACGTCCAGGTGGAGGAGCATACTCTCCATAATCTGGTTGCCGATGGTGTGCACCGGACTCAGGGCGGTCATCGGCTCCTGGAAGATCATCGAAATCTCGTCGCCCCGGATCTTGCGCATCTCCTCACTGCTTGGACTGAGGGCCGCCAGGTCGATCACGTCGTTCATCTGGAACCCATCGCCCGATCGGGCCTCCCGGTGGAATAGCATCTGACCGCCGACCACCTCGCCGGGTGGTTCCACAATCTTCAGAATCGAGTGGGCCGTCACGCTCTTGCCGCACCCGCTCTCACCCACAATACATACGGTCTTGTTCCGGTATATCTCGAAGTCGACGCCTTCGACGGCCCGGACGGTCCCCTCCTCAAGAGGGAAGTACGTTTTCAATCCTTTCACTTCAAGGATGACGTCAGAATTAGAATCTGCCATTGAAAGCCTCCATATTTAGCTTTATGTGCTGCCCCACAACGGCGGCACCGGTCGATACCGCGCTCTACGCGTAAGGATCGGCTGCATCGCGCAGGCCATCACCCATAAAGTTCATAGCCAACACCGTGAGGACGACGGCCAACCCCGGATAGAGCAGCCAGGGGGATGAGACGAGCACGCGGACCGCCTGCGCCTCCTTCAGCAGGACGCCCCAACTGATCAGAGGCGGACGAAGGCCGAGTCCCAGGAAGCTGAGGGACGTTTCGCCCAAAATCATGCCGGGCACCGCCATCGTGATACGGGCGATGATATAGCTCAGGAACGAGGGCACCATATACCGCACGACGATGCGCCAATTGGTCGCTCCGTCCAACCGCGCGGCCAGAATGAAGTCCTCCTCACGGAGACTGAGAAAGCGACCGCGCACCACCCGCGCCATCCCCGTCCACCCGCGCAGCGAGAGAATCACCGTGATGGCAAAATAAACGGTCAGCGGATCCCAAGTCGGCGGCACGGCGGCCGAGAGTCCCAACCACAGCGGGATACTCGGAATGGACCGCAGGAACTCCGTCAGACGCTGGACGACCTCATCGAGCAGCCCACCCAGATACCCGGCGAACCCACCGATGATGATCCCAAGGAAGAAACTGAGGAAGACCCCGACCAACCCGATGCTCAACGATATCTGAGCCCCAAAAATGATGCGACTCAGCATATCCCGACCCAGACGATCCGCACCCAACAAGAACATCGGGGCGTTCTCCTCGACAGGAGCCAGGAGACGGACACGCGCCGGGATGAGACCGACCAGCTTGTACGGCGTCCCTTTGGCAAAGAACCTGACCGGGATTTTCCGGTCCAAGTCGTAGACGAAGGTCCGCTTGAAAGTATCCGGATCCTGCTCCACCGTGTAGTCATAGATATACAACCCCAACTTGATCCCGCCGTTCTCCGTCCGATCGTAGAAGCGGATGGGCTGGGGGGGCGCAAAGGCGTACTTCGCACTGTAGGCCCGAGGGTCAAAGGGTGCAAAGAATCCCGCAAAGACCGCCATGGCGTAGATCACAATGGTCACGATCATACTGATCAGGGCCAACTTATGCCGGCGGAAACGCCACCACATCAACTGCCATTGAGAGGCGATGAAAAACTCCTCGCCCTCCACCGAAGCCTCTATAGGCTCCCCCATCTCCTCAATCAGAGCCTCGTCCGCTGAATCCCGTTGCTGCCAAAGCTGAGCGGATTCCTGTGTCATGCTTCCGTTCCTCCCAAGCGTATGCGCGGGTCAACCGCGGCAAGAATAATGTCCGATACCAGGGTGCCGATCACCGTCATGGAGCTCAACAACATAATGAACGATCCGGCCAGATACATGTCCTGGGCCTTGAGCGCCCGCAGCAGGAGGGGGCCCGTCGTCGGCAAGCTGAGGACCACCGACACAATGGTGGCGCCGGAGACCAGACCCCGCAACGACCAGCCGACCGTGCTGAAGAAAGGGTTGAGCGCCAGACGGAGCGGGTATTTCGCCAGAAGACGTGCCTCGGGCAGCCCCTTGGCACGGGCCGTGCGGACATAGGGTTTGTGCAGCTCATCGAGCAGATTAGCCCGCACCGTGCGAATTAGGCCCGCCGTGCCCCCGACCCCCAGGATGACCGCCGGCACCCAGACGTGCTTCAGAAAGTCGATAACCTTGGCCCAGGTCCAGGGCTCCCCAATGTATTCGGTTGAGAAGAGCCCCCCCACGTCTGTATCCAGATACTTGAAAGAAAGATACATCAGAATCAGGGCCAGAAGGAAGTTGGGGGTCGCAAGGCCGATAAATCCTAAAAACGTGAAGATGTAGTCCCCGATCGAATACTGCTTGACCGCGGAGAAGACAGCGATCGGGAACGCAAGGCTCCACGTCAAGATCATCGTACTGAAAGAGAGCGCCACCGTGAGCCCAAGACGGTCCCAGATCAGTTCGCCCACGGGCCGTCCCCAGTCAAACGAGATGCCGAAATCCCCATTGAGGATGATATTCTTCATCCAGACAAGATACTGAACCGGCACCGGCTTATCGAGCCCAAACCGGGCCTCTAACTGATCGATCTCCTCCTGGGTCACGTCCTCACCGGTCGCCTGGACCTGGGCAATATAGGCCTCGAGATAGGAACCTGGGGGAAGGGAGATGATCAAGAAGGAGAGAATCGAGATCCCAATAAGCGTGGGGATCATCATAAACACACGCCGCGCAATATATTTAAGCATAGCCATCCTCCTCAATATCCACAACCGCAGAATGAACGTCAGAATTCCCCAGGATCGACAGGGCTCTGCGTCCAATCTGCAAATCCAACGCCGCCCGATTACGCACCGATCGAATTAACCGAATGAACGACGTAAGCGAATGAACGACGTGACCGACACCCAATGGATTTAGACTTGTTAACCTCGTTACACGCATAACGTTGATAGGGAGCTTCTGACCGGCAAAAATCGCCGGTCAGAAGCTCCTCCGCTAACATTCGGCCGGACCTATGCATCCTCCTCCAGCCAGTACTGCTGCGGATTCGACGGCCCCGGGGTCGGATAGTTCCAGGAACCGACCATATCAGGCACGTTGTGCATCTTATTGCTCACGATACGATAACCGTCGATGCCCGCAGAGAGACCCATGGAGTAGAACTGATCCGCGGCGATCTGCAGGACCTCTCGCATAAGCTCCTCACGCTCCTCTTCCGAGGCCACGGTGAGCACCTGGCGGTAAAGCTCGAACTGACGCTTGACCTCCTCCGGCGGCTCCTCCGCGATCTCAGCATCGGGGTTGTTGTACCAGTAGGCCCAAGGCAGTGCGAAGCGGCTCCCGCCGGTGTGGTACGGGACGAACTGCTTGGGCGTGATGATCACGTCGAAGCCGCGACCACCGGGGGAGCCCCAGATGGAGGCGTCGTGAACGTTGGCGGCGTGGCGGTCGTAGAAGATGGTGCGCTCCTCGACCTTGATCTGCATATCCACACCGACCTCGGCCCAGTAGTTCTGAATCAGCTCCAACGCATCCTGCTGATCCGTCTGGGTCGTGGTGGACTCGATGATGACGGTGCAGCGCTCCCCATTCGGCATCAGCCGGAAGCCGTCGCCATCCCGCTCGGTCAGGCCGGCCTCATCGAGGTACTCGTTGGCCTTGTCGACGTCGTAGTCCAGGAACTGGGTCGCAAGCTGCTCGTTGTAGTACTTGGTCCCGGGCAGCGGCGCGTTCTGATGGGGCTGACCCGTGCCCAACCAGACGACGTCGATGATCTCCTGACGGTTGATGGCGTGGGAGAGCCCGGCACGGAAGTTCTTATTGGAGAAGACCTCGCGCTTCACGGGATCCTGGTGCGTCAGGTTGATGTTGATGGTCACACGGTTGGAGCCGGTGGTCTTCTGGGTCGTGAAGTGATAGTCACCGCTCTCGCGGTTTTCGGCAAACGAGGCCTTGTTCGCAGGCGAGGCGATATGGCGGGCCTGGGTGTCGATCTCCCCGTTCATCGCCTTCAACACAACAACCTCTCCGTCCTGCGCGACGTCGTAGACGACCTCGTCGATGTAGGGCAACTGCCGGCCGTTGGGATCCGTCTTCCAGTAATAGGGGTTCCGAATCGCCTTGACGATGGAGGTCTCCTCACCGTAAGCACTGCTCATCATCCAGCCGTGCAGCGTCGGGCGTTCGTTCTCGGTCCAAGTCGCGCCGGCATAGTAGAGGAAGAGCTCGGTCCAGTCCTCGTAACCCTCGTCCGAGGCCATCGCGTCAAGATCCTCATCACTGTAATCAGCGTGATATTGCATGAGCCAGTGCTTGGGGCACTGCACCATACCCGCGCCGGCCGGCTTCGCCATCTGGGCGTGGAGCAGGCCGTTCGGCCCCGTGAAGGTCATCTTGAGGGTGTAGTCGTCCATCTGGGTGAACTCGGCAGGCTCGTCGTTGATGATCAGCCAACTGGGGGGGGAGCCGGAAAGATCCTCATTGAGCTGGAAATCATTGTACCAGAACATGATGTCCTCGGCGGTGAAGTCCTCGCCGTCGGACCACTTCATGCCCTTGCGGAAGTAGAACGTCCACTCGCTGGCGTCATCGCTGACCTCATAGCTCTCAATGGTATTCGGCATCGGGGTGGTGTAGTCGAGATCCCAGCGGAAGAAGTTGTCGTAGCCGATAGTTCGGACCAGGAGCGCGTTATCACCACTGCCCAGCAGGGACATATTCCAGGTGCCGCCGTACTCGCCCATGGACTCCCAGGGCTCGATCACCATGGGGGTCGCGGGCAGCCGCTCTTCCAAGGGCGGCAGCTCGCCCGCCATCACCAACTCGGCGA
>DAOTTS010000023.1:0-15663 GCA_034437735.1 Anaerolineae bacterium | reverse complement strand
ATTGGGCCAGTCTCTATGGCTCTCGTGGTTACATAACGCTTAAGTGATGGGTATAGAGCTGGTATTCAGTGTGGTACAAGACTGGCCCAATCTTGGTAGCAACTTGAGTTTTGTAGTAACGACTTTAGTCGTTGTTAGTATCCCCTGAACGACTAAAGTCGTTACTACAAGCCAGTCGTTACTACAAACCTCTCCAAACGCAAAAGACCCCACCGCGTCGCGGTGGGGTCTTTTGCTTATACTTTATAGTCTCAAATTATAATACTTATGGATTGAGCTGATCGGCGATAGCCTGGAAAACGCCCTGCACCTGGCCACCCAACAGGGTCAGCACAGCGATAACCACAACGGCGATCAAAACCAGAATAAGCGCATACTCAACCAAGCCCTGTCCTTCTTCTCGCGGTAAGTACAACATTGTCAACCTCCTTAAGGTTAGTTAGATTAAAGTTTAAGTTCAATGTCTATAGTATAGGGGATTCCGGCTTGGATTTCAATAGGAAATTAGTAAGGGGGAAATTAGTACTATAGGGACTTTGGTTTTATCATCCTTGCGAAGGTTACGTCTCTGCAAACTTTTCAAAAGTCCAAAAGCGGGTATAATTGCCTATAAGTCTCATTACAGGCAATTCAAACGCGTCTTAAAAAGGAGCGTTTTAAAATATCTAATTCTTTAGTTTTTTTGGAACAAGTAGCGGATACAGACGACGGGATGGCGGTGCGGACCGACGCTTTGGTCGCGCAGTGGTTGGCGTTTGAGCGCATGGAGGGCGTGAGTCAGGCTACATTAGACACGTATCGGCGTAGTTTCGGTATTTTTGTGGATTGGCTGGCGCGGCGGGTTAGAACGCAGTCGGAGAAGGGTGGGGGGCAAGCGCACGTCCCCACGTCCACTGATATTCGGGCGTTTAAGGCCGACCTCACGGCGCAGTACAAGCCGGCCTCGGTGAACGTGCACCTGGCGGCGGTGCGGAGTTTTTTCCGCTATCTTGTGAACACAGGACGGTTGGCCCTGAATCCCGCCGCCGAGATCAAGGGCGTTAAGCAACCGCATGCCCGTAAGCATAAGCGCGATGCCTTGACCCGCAGCGAGGTCATAGCCGTGTTGCGGACGTGTGAGTCGGACACGCCCACCGGTCTACGGGATCGCGCGATTTTGACGCTGATGGCCTATTGTGCGCTGCGAACGGTGGAAGTGCATCGGGCGAATATTAAGCATCTCCATACCCAGGGCGATCGCTTGATCCTCGATGTGCAGGGCAAGGGGCGGTTGGAGGCGGACGCCTTCGTCGTCATTCCACGCCCACAGGAACACCACTTACGGGCCTGGGCCACCCAGCGGGCGCATATCCAGCCCAATGGGCGGGACGATCCCCTATTTGTCAGTTTGAGTAATCGCAGCTACGGCGCGCGCTTAGCGTCGCGCGCCATCCGGTGGATGGTGAAACGTCGCTATCGCGAGGCCGGTGTGATGGGCGCGCGGAAAACGACGCACAGTCTGCGTCATACGGCGATCACGACTGTGATCCGGCAGGGTGGGAGCCTGTTGCAGGTGCAAGCAATGGCGCGTCACGCGGATGTCAATACGACGTTGGGGTATGTGCATGAAGTTTCGCGCCTCGACCATCCCGCCGAGGATCTGATCGATTATACGCAAGATTGGGCCAGTCTTGTACCACACTGACTGGCCCAATCTGAGTAAGGTGGCAACTTGGGTTATCCTATGAGATAGAGGCCATCTCCGATTAGAATGGCATATCGATCTACATAATGCTGACTTGATTGAAATCAGCGTCAGGATTATAATTGCAAGCAAGATACACTACTGCCCGGACATAGGCGGGGACGGGTTCCCATCGAATGCACCTGGGTCATATTAGGTCTTGTCATTCTGAACGTAGTGAAGAATCTCAGGGAGGTATACCAATGAAATTAAAGCGACACCGGATCAATCCTATCCTTAAGCCCCTCTCACTTAATCCCTGGGAAGCGCTGAACGTTTTCAACTGTGGTGTGGTCTATCACAATGCGTTATTTCATATGTTTTACCGCGCTCAAGGCGTCGATTATGTCAGTTACATTGGGTATGCGGTAAGCGTGGATGGCATACACTTTAACCGCTTAAGAGATCCTGTACTGTCTCCGGCGGATGAATGGGAGACACGCGGCGTTGAGGATCCCCGCATCACGTATCTCGCGGACGAGGCGCGATTTATCATGGCCTACACGGCCTATTCGCCGCTGGGCATCACGCCCATGTTCGCGGAGAGCACTAACTTGATCACGTGGCGTCGCATCGGCCCTCTGGTGACGGGAGAGGATAATAAGGATCACGTGCTTTTCCCACGTAAAATAAAAGGGCGGTATGTGACCTTTCATCGGCGGCCACCGTCGATCTGGATCGCGACCAGTGAAAATCTGAAACACTGGGATGACTTCGCCGTGGTGATGGAACCGCGCGAAGAAGCGTGGGACTGTAACCGCGTCGGGGCGGCTGGCGTGCCTATCGAGACCGAGGAGGGATGGCTCGTTATCTATCATGCCTATGATTTCGACCGGGTCTATCGCTTAGGGGTCTGTCTGTTGGATCTCGACGATCCCACCCGCGTCATTGCGCGCCCCGCATCGTTTATCATCGAACCTCGGGAACCGTGGGAGATCAAGGGCGACGTCCCGAATGTGATCTTCTCCACAGCTAATCCAGTGGTATCAACGGCGGTGGGCGTGCCCTCTGATGAGCGCACGGCGGATATCGTTTATGTCTATTATGGGGGTGCGGATCGCGTGATCGGCCTGGCTACATGTGAGCTGGACGAGCTGCTGGCGTTCGCGCGCACCGGTTAGCGGAGGAGCGCTCTAAAAGCCAGTGTATCAGGTGGCGCACACTAACAAGCCAATGTATCCCATCTAAGAACCTTGCGAAGGTTACGCTGGGTCTGTGCCTACGAGGGAGCTTGCGTAAGCGTAAATACCCGCTCAACAAGGCTCTCCCGTAACCTTCGCAAGGTTAGGTTCACCGCGTCTTGATTAATTATCCTAACTATTTTTAAGGAGTGTAAAATGCTCACAAGAACGGAGCGAGTTTTAACAAGTTTAAACCAGGTACCCTTGTTTGAAGGCCTGAAGAAGGGTCAGTTGGAGCGATTGGCCAAGCAATTTGTCGAGCGCGAATTCGATGCGGGCGAAACCATCGTCGAGCAAGGTCAAGGCGGTGAGGGCTTCTTCATTATCACTTCCGGTCACACAGAAGTCATCCGTGAGCGTTTGGATGGCACAAAAGCCAAGGTCAATGAGTTCAGCCCCACCGATTTCTTCGGGGAGATGGCGTTGTTGGACCCCGGACCCCGGACGGCCTCGGTGGTCACGACCGAACCGACCCAATGTCTGGCGCTCACCCGCTGGAACTTCCTGGCCGTCTTGAAAGAGGACCCGGATACCGCGATCGCGATCCTGCAAGCGATGGCCAAGCGTTTCCGCATGGCCCTGGATGTGTTGTAGGGGCAATTCCTTGTGGTTGCCCTACGTTTATACGTCAGGCGCCCTTAAACCACCCAGGAAAGGAGGGGGGGATGGAGGATTCTAAAGCGCTGATTCATACGCTGAACCGGGTCCCGATGTTTCAGAATCTTGATCAGCGACAGCTTAAATTTTTGGCCAAACAATTCACGGAGCGGTCGTACGCTGCCGATGAGGCCATCGTCACGCAGGGGGAGGTCGGAACGGGTTTCTATGTTCTCGTCACGGGGCACGCGCGGGCTGTACGCGAGCTGCCCCGTGATAAGCTTATGGTGAACACGTTCGACCCCGGTGACTTTTTCGGGGAGCTTGCCCTGCTTGACGAGGGGTTGCGTACTGCTTCTGTCATCGCCACCGAGCCTACCCGGTGCTTATTACTCACCCGTTGGGATTTCCTGGCGGTATTGAAGGAAGATGTAGAGACTACCATCAAGGTGCTCCAAGCGGTGGTCAGACGGTTTCGGAGTATGCTGGATGCAATATAGGTCCTAAAGGCTTAAGCGTGATCACAAAATGCTCCAAGGGGATCTAGCAGCTTGTCCTGAGCTTGTCGAAGGAATCCCCGTTGAGCTAAATTAGATCGACTTGGACGCGCCCTGGGTTTGCGTACTCAGATTGGGCCAGTCTCTATGGCTCTCGTGGTACAAGACTGGCCCAATCTTGGTAGCAACTTGAGTTAGTTATTACCGATGAGATGTCCTAATTGTGGTTTTGAAAATCTGCCGGAGATGAAATTCTGCGGCATGTGTGGCGCGCGGTTAACCCAGATCTGCGCAAATTGCGGCTTTGCCAATCCCCTCGTGTATCATTTTTGTGGCATGTGTGGGTTACCTTTGGTCGCGTCCACGACTTTGCTCGAGGAAGCAACGCCGGCTTCGGGCGACGTGGCCGGGCGCCCATACCCGAGTGGCTCTGGCGAGGAGATCGCCGCGACACCCTCCCTGGTGCATACGCCCGCGACTTTCGTTCGCCAAAGGTCTCTGACCGTTCGCCGAAGGTCTCTGACCGAGGCGCACGCCAAACGCGGAGTGCCCGTCTCTGAATCGCAAGCGCCGGACGGTCAGGCGTTGCCTTCGGAGGGCGAGGCTTTTGATGAGCAACGCGGGACAGGCCCTGCGGCTTCACGCCGCTCTGGGACCGCGCTCCCCCTGGAAAGGCCCACTCCGTCCCCTTTTTCCCTGGAGGGTGAGCGGCGGGTCGCCACGATTGTCATTGCCGATGTGAAGGGCTCCACCGATCTGATGGAACGGGTGGGCACCGAGCATTGGGTGGAGATTATGAACCGCGTGCTCCAGATTTTAGAGACGGAGGTCTATCACTACGGCGGCGAGGTGGATCAATTCCGCGGGGATGGCCTGATCGCCTTCTTTGGCGCGTCAGCCGCCCACGAGGATGACCCGGAGCGGGCGGTCCTGGCCGCTATGTCGATGCAGGAGTCCTTGAAGGCTTATGCGGCAGAATTGATGGCGGCGTCAACGCCCTTAGGAGCCGCCTCCGCCCCATACCCGCCCATCCATCTGCAACTGCGTGTGGGCGTGAACACGGGGGAGGTCATCGCTGCCAGCATCGGCAATCGGCGTCAACACAGTGAGGAGACTGTGATGGGCGGGGCCATTGCCCTGGCCGCGCGGATGGAGGCCGCGGCGGAGCCCGGCACCGTGTTGGTTTCCGAGAACACCTATCGATTGGCCCCCACGCAGTTTGAGTGGGAGCCGTTGGGTAAGATCAAGGTCAAGGGTATCCGGCAACCTGTCTCGGTCTACCGGCCGCTCGCGCCTCGCCTGGACGCGGAACGCCATCAGGGTTATGACCTCGCTGTGCCTTTGATCGGGCGGGATGCGGAGTTCCACGTTCTCAAGGGCTGTGTGGAAGATCTCTTGAAGGGCCGCGGGGGCATCGTGATGGTGACCGGGAATCGCGGGATCGGGAAATCCTATCTGATGTACGAGGTGCGCCATCATTTCGCCCGCCAAAATGCCGTCGTCAGTAAAGCGACCGAGGCCGCGTGTGCACTGAACGATGACCACGAGGATGCCGATGGCACAGCATCCCCCAGATCTGAGAGGGCAGTCCCATTTCGTTCGCCGAAGGTCTCTGACCGAGGTGCCTCTGACCTTCGTTCGCCGAAGGTCTCTGACCGAGGCGCGGAGAGTAACCCCTCGAACGAAGTCGACACCGCTGAGGTGGCCCTCGCCCCCAAAAATATCACATGGATACGGGGACGCTGTTATTCCTATGGCCAATCGTGGCCTTATACGATGTGGCTGAGTCTGTTACAAAACTGGTTAGGCGTCCGTCCGGAGGAGCATCAGGAGGAAGAGACCCGCAGTCGCTTAAAGGCGGAGTGTGAGGATCTCTGGGGCGACGAGATGGGGGAGTATTACCCCTATCTGGCCACGTTCCTCTCGCTGCCGTTGGAAAAGGACTCCGCGAACCGCATCAAACACCTGAGCGCCGAGGGGCTGCGGCAACGCTTCTTCCTGACAATCCGCAGTTGGATCGCGGCGCTGGCCAAGCATCGTGGCCCTCTAGTGTTATCCCTCGCCGATATGCACTGGGCGAACGCCACATCGTTGGACCTGTTGAAATATTGCCTGCCCCTGTGCGATCAAATCCCCTTGCTCTGGGTGTTCGTGTTTCGCCTAGAGGCCCATCGCCTGGAGGATCAACAGCTCGCACCCTCCCCGGTCTGGGAATTCCGCCACTACGTCGAGACCGAATATCCCCATCGGTTGACCAGTTTGCCGATCCCGCCCTTGACCAAAACGCAGAGCGGAGAGTTCATCGACCGCCTGATTGGTCCGGGGACCCTACCTGAAGAAACGCGCACGTTCATCATTGCTAAAGCGGAGGGCAATCCCTATTATATCAAAGAGCTTATTCATTCTCTCATCAACCAAGGCGTGCTGGTCCGCGAGGGGAAAACCGCGGGGGCCAGACCGGCGGAGTACCAGTTGGCCTGTAGCGGATGGCGCGTCACCCGCGCCGTGACCTCACTGGACCTGCCGGAAAGTCTACACAGTCTGCTGACCTCGCGCATCGATCACCTGAACCCCCAGGAGCGGCAGGTGTTACAGATGGCGGCGGTGATCGGCCCCGTCTTCTGGTCCAATGTCCTGCAGGCCCTGGCCAGCCACACCACCCCGCCCATCTCATCGCGCGCACTCCGTGAGCATTTGACGACGCTGCAACGGGTACAGTTGATCCGCGAGCGGGGTCAGGTCTCAGAATTGGGGATGGAGTATGTCTTCAAATCGTCGTTGCTCCGCGATGCCGCTTACGAGGGTTTGCTGAGCGCCCAGCGCAGCACCTATCATCTTCAAGTCGCTGAATATCTGGCATCGCATTGTGACATGGAGACCCTGGCCCCCTATTATGGCGTGCTGGCCTATCACTATCGCCAGGGGGGCGAACCGGGGAAGGAATTGTTCTACACCCTCCAGGCCGCCGAGCAGGCGCGGAAGATTTACGCGAACGCCGAGGCGTTGGAACATTACACGCACGCATTGGCGCTGTTGGACGAGATGGAGGAACAGGCCCCGGACGAGGATCGGCGTTATGTCGTCCGCACGCAACGCTTTGCGGTGCTGGACGGCCGGCGGGAGGTGCACAGCTTGCTGGGTAATTTCAATGCCGCCCGGCACGACGCCGAAGCGCTCCTGCCCTTGGCGCGTCAGTTACCGGACGACCCGATCTGGTTAATCGACGCACTGCTTCAACAACCGGGGGTTGGATGGTGGCGCAACCGGGACGAGATCATCGACGGGATCCCCCTGGCCGAGGAGGCCTTGGGCCTCGCCCGCGAACTGGGCGACAGGCACCGTGAGATGCAGTGCTTGACCGCGATCACCAAACAACGCGCCAACCTCAACGACCCCACGTGGCCGGCGGTGGCGGACCGCGCCCTGGAACTGGCACGTGAATTGGGGGACCGCAATGCCGAGGTCAATATCCTCATTGGTCTGGGCCGTATCTATGCCTTCAGTGAGCCGGATCGCAGTATGGACTACTTGGAGGCTGCGCTCCCCATTGTCCAGGCGCTGGATGATAAGCAGTCGGAGCTGAACCTCCTGGAACTCATTGGCACACAGTTAGAGAGCAGCGACGATTATTTCCGCCGGCTCCAAGAGCACCGCAAGCAATTGCAGCTCAGCCGCGATATCGGTAATCGTCCGGCGGAGGCCGAGGCGTTAATGTTCTGCGGCCAGGTCCAGGGCATCTATCTGGGCGATTATGAAGGCGGGTTGGCCCTGCTTAAAGAGGGGCGGCGTATTATCGCGGGGCTGGGAGGCGAACTGTATTTCCTGCTACGCATCGCGCAGATTCAGACGCTGCAGGCGAAGTACGAGGATGCCTTACAGACGTTGGAGCACGCGCGCCGGCTCGACTCCCCCCTCCACGATATGGGCCGCCTCGGCCTTAATCTGGTCTCCGCCATCCTATACAACGCTATCGGGGACGAAGCGCACCTGCGCATGGCGTTGGATCTGGCCAATGAGAGCCGTGCGATCACACTGGAGACGCCGCAGATCACCCGACAATATGACATGGTGGCCGCGTGTGAGGCCACGGCAGCACATCTGGGCCTCGCGATGGGGCTGACAGGTCAGAGCGAGCACCATTATCAACAAGCACTGAGTGACTCGCAGACCGCCGTCGATATCTACGAGGAATTTGGCTTTATGCGGCCTATTGAATGCATCAGCGAGGAGATTTACTACCGACATAGCCTGGCGCTGGCGGCCAACGGCCAGGCCGCGGCCTCCGCCAGATGTCTGAAGCACGCCTATGAGGAAATCATGCGCAAACACGCGATGATCCCGGAGGAAAGCGATTTCCGGCGGACGTATCTGGAGAATATCCCCATTCACCAGGAGATTCTGGCGACGTACGCCGCGAGTACGATGCATTGGGATGAGATGTGAACCTCACGCCCTAGCCCCCTCTCCAAAATTTAGAGAGGGGGCATCGAGGATGTTATGGATTGGGGATTAGCGCCGGCAGGACTCGGGGGTGTAGTTGTACATCGGCGCGGTGTTTGAGCGGCCGCGACCATGCCCCCGACCTCCATAGCCGCTGCCCTTCCGGCTGGCCTCGGTCAGGAGACCTTCGCCAACGGAGTTGCCATAATCGGAGGGTGACCATGCCTCCTCCAGTTCAGCCAGGTGATGCTCAGCCATATCGGCCAGCATAGTATCCATTTGCCCCTGGGTGATGCGACCCTCGGCGACGGCCTCCGCCAGGATGGCCTCGCGTGCGCTGACCATTATATCCACACTATCTTCCAACGTCGCGTCCGCCTCGGCAGCGATCTCCGCGTATGTCTGACCGCTCTGTAGGGCTGCGATGACCTCGGACTCCGTCAGACCTGTAGCTTGAGCGGTCGCTGCAATGGGCCGCAAGCTTGCGAAAATAGCCCCAAGCGGCCACCTTACTCAGATTGGGCCAGTCTCTATGGCTCTCGTGGTACAAGACTGGCCCAATCTTGACAAATTTCACAAAGTTCGGTATACTAAAGTTTAGAACATTTGTTCTATTTTTCAAACGTTTATCCCTAAGGAGGGTCAAGGGAGGTCCTTATGCCCCGCTCCATCCGACCATATTTGGAGTATCAGGCCGACCGTGTGGAAGCGGTGTTAGCGGCGCACCGGGCACCGGGCCGGATCACCGGTGGCACGGTCGGTCCACGTCTCATACGCTTTATCCTCAACCCCGCGCCTCACATCCGCTTTGCGAAGATCCGCACGCTGGCCGATGACCTGGCGCTGGCGATGCGCGTCCCTACCCTGCAAGTGCAACGTGGGACGGAGGGCGTGGTCCTGGAGTTTCCCAACCCCAACCCCCGCCCTGTGAAGCTGTTGTCGATGTTACCCGAAGTGCTTCCACTTCCCAGCAGCACCGCCCTATTGGGATTGACGGACGCAGGCCTGCCCCTGTTGGCGCGTCTCTCCTCCCCGGAAGTGGCGCACGTCCTGGTCTGTGGGACAACGGGGTCGGGAAAGTCGGTGCTGCTGCGGACCATCGCGGCCTCTTTGGTGCTTACACACGAATGCGCGGCCCTGCAACTGATGTGCATCGATCCGAAGGCACGGACATTCAAGCCTTTTGCAGACACGCCCCACCTGACGCGCCCCCCGGTGACCCAAATGCCGGAGGCGGTCGAGGCGCTGCGTTCGCTACTGCGTATTATGGAGATCCGCGACCGGCGTGGAGAGAACACCCCGCGCTTAGTAGTGTTTATCGACGAGTTAGCAGACCTAATTCTCCAGGGCGGGGAACCGGTGAACAAGGCGTTGACGCGCCTGGCTCAGCGGGGGCGTGAGGCGGGCATTCACCTGGTCGCGGCGACTCAGCGGCCCTCCTCGGACGTCCTCAGTGGCCTGATCCGCGCCAACTTCCCCCTCAGACTCGTGGGCAAGGTGGCGTCCTCCCACGACGCCGTCGTCGCAGCGGGACGCGGAGGATCGGGTGCGCACCTCTTGAATGGACGCGGGGATTTCCTGGCAATGAGCGGGGGTGGTGAACCGATTCGGTTCCAGGTCGCCTATATTAGCGAGCCGGCGTTGAAGCGCGAATTGACGATATTGCAGCGGGATGCGAAACGGATGCGTAAGCTTCCCGCGCCGAGACCGTAGGGCAGACGCGCAGTCTGTCCTGAGGAGGATATACTATGGAATACCAAGATTCTTTTGGACGTCGCCTGGGACGCTTCCTGGCCCTTGTCGGCGGCATCTTTGCGATCACGATGGGCATTGTCATCGCGCAGCGGCTGAGCTCCGACGCGCTGGCGATGTTGATAGGCTTATTCGCTGGCGTGTTGATGATGCTGCCGCTAGGCGCGCTGGGGTTGCTGATCTGGCGACGGGAGATGAAACAGCGGGAATCCTATCGCTCCCCCCAGCAGGCCAACCCACCCGTGGTGGTGGTCACGCCACCGGCGTTGTCCGGCTACGGAAACCCTAGCCTAGGCGCGAATCACGCGGGTGCATTAGGCGCAAGCGCCAACGCGTGGCAGTGGGCTCAGTCCTCTCAGGAACGCCAGTTTACAATTGTGGGGGGAGAGGACTGATCAGACTTGTCCACGAGGACAAATCGATATAGGTAACCCAAGTTGCCACCTTACTCAGATTGGGCCAGTCTCTATGGCTCACAAGACTGGCCCAATCAATGTTTGCACCGATCCAAACTTATACGATAAGGCGGTGACTTCCAGGGTCCCCCCCCAGCCAACTTTTAACCTCACCCTCCCGCCTCGCCATTCAATGCGTGAGGAGAAATGGGAGGGTCCGTGTATGGAATAAAGAAAAAACCGGGGGCATCCCTGGTGCCCCCGGCCAAAAAGGAGGAATCTCATACTTACGTAAGCATACTTACCACGTAAGCTTCCTCAATTATGCCAAAGCTGGAGAAAATTGCTTGATGCTAGGCTGACGCTTTGCTTGTGATCGGAGATGTGCGAATGAGCGTTACGCATATCTGAACGTTATACCGACCTCAACGTAAACGCTGGCCATTTGGATGCGTCCCAGGGCATGCTATACTCAGACTATGAACCTTCCGGGAAGCTATGTCGGGATTTGCGCAACCAAAAATCGCGGGCTTAACGCGAGGTTTCCACATTCACGGAGTCGTTCTCAGCTTCCTGGAGGGTTACGGGTTTCTGAACCATAAAATGCGATAGTCCTACAGGGTTTCAATTGAGAGGAGGTTTTACCGATGTATCGACGATTTCAAGTGCATGACGTGCGTCAGGTGTGGGGGGTGGACGGGGTCTGGGATTTCACCTTCCTGGGCGATGTGGATCCGGATAATGTGGCTGGTTCCAGCCTCACGTTCGACGCCGGAGCGCCCCTGGCCGTGCCCGGCTGCTTCGATGCCACACCCGCGTACGCCGGGAAGCGCGGGTTGGTTGCCTATCGCAAACGCATAACGTTGCGGGATACCGCGCCCCACCGTCTCACCTTCGACGGCGTGCATCACTGGTGCCGCGTGTTTGTGGATGGCGCATGCTTGACCGAGCACGTGGGCGGGTTCACGCGCTTTAACGTGGACATCCCGGACCCCGAGCCCGGTGAGGTCGAGCTGATCGTGTTGGTGGACAACCGTTTCGACGCCGAACGCTGCCCCCTGCATCTGCCCTACTTCGACTGGTATAACTTCGGCGGCATCACGCGCCCGGTGACGCTTCAGCGCCTTGGCCTTTTGTGGATCGACCGGCTAACCGTGCGCACCTTCAGCATCGATCCTCCTACCCTACACGTTGACGTGACCTACAACGCGGTAGCGCCCCCCGGCGAGACTAAGTTAACGATTACGTTGGACGGGGAACCTGTGCTGATCGAGACGCTGGACCTGACCGAGACATCCGGCACATTCACCCGCACGCTGGCTGTGCCCGATGCGGCATTGTGGTCCCCGGACGATCCCAATCTCACGATGCTGTACGTTCAGTTGGGCGATGACGATATGCGCGAGCGCGTCGGCATCCGCCAGATCACCGTAGAGAACCAGCAGATCCTCATCAACGGCACGCCCATCCGCCTGCGGGGCGTATGTCGCCACGAGGCCCACCCGCAGTTCGGCTGTGCACTGCCAGAGGCCATTATGGTGGCCGACGTGCAGCAGTTGCGCGACCTGGGCTGTAACTTCGTGCGCGGCAGTCACTATCCCCAGGACGTGCGTTTTCTGGACCTGTGCGACGAGGCCGGTATCTGCGTGTGGAACGAGGCCATCGGCTGGCAGCATCCAGCCGAGCATCTCACCGACCCGCACTTCTTAGAGGCTCAGTTGACGCATATCGGAGAGATGGTGGCGATGTCCGCCAATCACCCCGCGGTCATCATATGGGGGATCCTGAACGAGAGCCACAGCCACGATCCCGCATGCCGCCCCGGCTACGAGGCCCTGATCGATAAACTGCGAGCACTGGATCCCAGCCGGCCGGTGACCTACGCCAGCAATCATCCCTATGAGGACGTGTGTCTGGACCTCGTGGACATTGTCTCCGTCAACTGCTATCCCGGCTGGTACGTGGGCGATATCGCCGGTATCCCCGCTTACCTGGATGACATCGTGGCGCATCTGGACAGCCACGGTCAAGCGGACAAGCCCCTGATCATCTCCGAAATCGGCGCGGGCGCGATCTACGGCTGGCGCGACATGAACGAGACCCGGTGGAGCGAGCCTTATCAGGCGCGCCTCTTAGACACTGTGATCCGCCACATGTTCGCCGACCGCGACCGCTACGCCGGGCTGAGCGTCTGGCAATTCTGCGACTGCCGCAGTGCGGAGCAGACGCGGCGCATCCTCGGGCGACCCCGAGGCTTTAACAACAAGGGCCTGGTGGACGAATATCGGCGGCCCAAGCAAGGGTATTACGTGGTGAAAAGGTGGTATGCGGAAGTATAAGCCTCTCTCATAATATATGAGCGGATAGTGAGCAAGGTTACCTCAAAGCAAAACCCCCCGCCGACCGGCGGGGGGTTTTGCACCTTCTCCAACAATATTGGACTATGGGTTAAGCTGATCGGCGATCGCTTGGAAAACACCCTGTACCTGGCCACCCAACAGGGTCAGTACAGCGATAACCACAACGGCGATCAAAACCAGAATAAGCGCATACTCAACTAAGCCTTGTCCCTCTTCTCGCGGTAGATATAACATTTCGATTCCTCCTCGGATATTTCGATATAAAGTTTAAGTTTAATTACGGGGGCGAAGGTTTACCTTCACCCTACTGTCCTGATTATACATGAGGTCCTTTACAATTTCAATAGGAGATTAGTAAGGGGGAAATTAGTACTATAACTCAAGTTGCTACCAAGATTGGGCCAGTCTTGAGCCATAGAGACTGGCCCAATCTATTTTCATTAAATCTTCACGATGTCTTGCTATGCTATATAGCGTGGGGGAGGTCTTGATTGGCATGGGGCCAGCGTGGTATCGTGAGGAAGCGGGCTTCGTCGTGCAAGCCGGAGAACAAGTGCGCGTGCGCGGCTTCTACGAAGATGGGGAGTTCAAAGCGGGCACCGTCGAGAACCTGAGCACAGCCCAGCAGATCCAACTGCGCGATGCCACAGGACGCCCGGGCTGGGCCGGAAGGGGCTGAGGGCAGCGGCAGTAATGTAAGCTGGGATACGAGAAAGAAAAGGGCGTCCCCCTGGAAAGGGGGACGCCCTTTTTATATAGGATACGCCGTTATGGGCGTCCACCGTTACCAGGTGACCCAGCGCCATCGGGCGGGCCAGCATCATCAGGTGGCCCAGGCTCGACATCTTCTGGCGGTCCTGCGTCCTCGGGCGGTTCAGCATCGTCGTCCTCGGGTGGCTCAGCATCATCAGGGGGACCAGCATCATCGGGTGGCGCAGGCTCGACACCTTCCGGTGGCCCCGCGTCCTCGGGTGGCTCAGCATCATCAGGGGGACCAGCATCATCGGGTGGCCCAGGCTCGACACCTTCCGGCGGGCCAGCGTCCTCGGGTGGGCCAGCATTGTCGTCCTCCGGTGGCTCAGCAACCTCGGGCGGACCAGGTTCAATGTCTTCCGGTGGCCCTGCATCTTCCGGTGGGCCGGGTTCAACGTCTTCCGGTGGCCCTACATCTTCCGGTGGTCCCGCGCCCTCGGGTGGCCCTGCGTCCTCGTCCAAGCGCTCCTGAGCCTGGGTCATTGCTTGCGTCATCGCATCAATGGCTACCCCAGGAACCTCGTCCGGTAGGCGCGCAGCCATCAGACGCAACTGCTCAGCAATTCGCGCCCTGGCCACTTCTTGCTGTGGCATCGTGATCGTCTCCGTGGCCTGTAATGCCGTCTCCAGATAAGCTTGATAGCGCTCGGCGACCTGCATGGGCACCTCGTCCTCACGATCGATAAGTGCCAGGGCTTCGTCGACCCGACGCTCGGCCAGTCGCATCGCGACATCGGCTTGCACCGCCGGTTCCTGCACCAGGCCCAACCACCACTTCTCTATTTGTAACTTGAGTGGATAGAACGGTGAGCCGGGCAGGGTATCCTGCATTGCGCCCACAGCCTCCACCGATCCCCCCAATACTAAAGTCAACCCTAATAAAACTTTGGCCAACGCTAACATCGGTGTCTCCTTAAACGATATGGATAGAAACTGTTTTAACTTCGTCATCCATACTTTACGACGTTCAAATGGGGGTGAGGATACGACTGTAGCCGAGAATGTCTGGAGCGGAGCGTCCTGAGCTTGGGCCGAAAATTCCCGGGCCTGCGCCAGGAACGCCTGCCGCCCCGCATGCCAGGCTTGAGCATCGGGCTGCGGCACCGAGCGCAACGCCTCCAACGCTTCACGCACGGTGGGGAAAATCTCTTTGATGTCCCGTTCTCTATACTTCATTGTTCGTGTCCTCCTGTAAAATATGTTGCAGCGTCTGCAGTCCCCGATGCTGCAAACCCTTGACCGCCCCTACTGTCCGTTCTACGATCTGGGCGACCTCCTTCAGGGATTTTTCCTCCAGAAAGCGCAGGACGATCACCTGCTGTTGTAAAGGCGTCAACGATTGCAATGCCCGGCGGACCCGCGCGACCTCCTCTTCCTGCACCACCGACGCTTCCGCCTGCGGAGAGACCGCGGGCTCCGGCACGCCAACTCTGTATGGCGCATTGTCCAACGTGACGGGTGGACCCTCTGGCTGCCGCGCCGATTGGCGACGATAAAAATCTACCACGAGATTATGCGCCACACGATAGAGCCATCCTGAAAGGTGCTCTGTGTAGTGCGCCCCCAAAATTGGACAGGTTAGAAAGTGAAGTATCATATCCAATATAGAGGAGGTAGCAATGGCAAAACGGCGTACTTTTGCAGCAAAGTTCAAAGCAGACATAGTATTGGCAATTATAAGTGGGCGACAGAGTGCGGCGGAAATCTGTCGGGAGCACCAAATCAACCCCCAAGTCATCTCCCGGTGGAAAACCGATTTTCTGGCGAATGCAAGCCAAGTTTTTGCAAGCGATAAGCAACGCAACTAGGAACAAGCGCGGGTGGCGGAGCTGGAACGCTTGGTTGGCCAGCAGGCGCTGGAGCTACCGTGACGCGCCGGCGCAAGGAGAGCGAATGGGGTTCCAAACGAAGAGAGTGGCGCCGGATTCTGTTGATCGTAGGAGTGTAGGTCGGTACTCAAAACCC
>DAOTTS010000022.1:0-10753 GCA_034437735.1 Anaerolineae bacterium | reverse complement strand
GGATGGATGTTCCAGGCATTGGGCATCCGTAAGGACGTTACCCGCCTCATTATACAACAAAATGCCCCTACGATCGCTTTCAACGCGGGGGAGTGTATGGAGACTGTTGTTTTCAAGCTGCCATAGGGTAGGTAATCATACTGAAGTTGTGGATGGATTGTCGTATATGCTAGGGTAGCTGTTCGCAAATCTAGATGGTGGGGTTGAATTAATTCTGTGACCTACCCAAACTCATATAGATTCAGCTTCTCCTGCCGATCTCGCCAGTCCGGGAGCACCCGGTCGAGAAGTTCATAGAAGCGGGACGTGTGATTGGGCTCGGCAAGATGACACAATTCGTGGAAGATCACATAATCGATATAGGACTCCGGAACCTTGATCAGCTTCACGTTAAGCGTAATCCGGCCCTCTGCGCTACAGCTTCCCCACCGGGTCCGCATCGCCCGGACGATGATTTCCGGGTAGGGGACACCCACGTGTTCCATCTTAGGATAGCATGCCGCTAGGCGCTCCTGAAAGGTCGCTCTGGCATGGGTGTGATACCAATCATCCAGTAGGGCCTTGACATGCGCCGTGTCCGTTCGATCCCGGACGTGAACGTAGATGAAGTTTCGATCACGCTTGACGCTGCCCTCCGTACCATTCTCGATGATCTTGAGCCGGTGCTGACGTCCCAAATAACGATGGGTCTCTCCACTAACGTACTGACGCGGTGGCAGATGGGGAAGATAGCGCGCCAGTTCCTTTTGCTGCTTGAGAATCCACGAAGCCCGTTTCAGGACCTTGGTCTCAATATCCTGTACTGATGTGCCCTCCGGGGCTTTGACGATAACCTTTAGGTCGTCAGGCTCCACGGTAATGCCCAACGTCTTACGTGTTGCATAGGTCAACTCGTACTGAATCGAGGTTGTACCATAGTGCAGGGTGTGTGTTGTCATCATCCTACATTCTATCCCGCTGCTCAGCGATATCAACGACGCTATCAAGTATCACCTGAACGTCCCCTTGAGATAACGGGATCTCGTAACGCCCCTTGATACTGTAGAGATATTCATCCATTGCCCGCTTGATCTCCTGTTTGACGTCCGGATTCGTCGCCCAGTCTGTGATTTTGTGGGCCTCCACGATCTCCTCCAAGCGAACGGCGACGTCAGCCATAAGGGCGCGAATATCCATATCCGGATCATCGACCGTGTATTGATTCATCGGCTCGCGGATGGCGCCATAATAGGCCGGGGCATCGCGGTATTGATAAAGGTGCTGAGGGGTATCCGTGTCTTGACCGGCTTGGACTTCCTTCAGAATCTCATCGGCCTTTTGCAGATACTCGGCTTCGTTGAGACGACCCTGGCGGTAGGCCTCGATTGTGTCCTCAATAAGCCGCGAGAACTTCTCGTAAAAAGCCGGATCCTTATCCATATTTTCGGTCACAGTGCGCTTGACCCGGTGCGCGATGGTATCGGCTTTCGCGCTATCAGTATCCAGCTTATCGACCTCCGCCTGGAAAGCGTCGGCGTCGAAGATATCGACCATATCCACAACGGTCTGCACATCCGAGGATTGGATGTGACTGTCGAGCAGCTTGCGGACGCGATCCTCGTAATCTTTGTAGTCGATGGCCTCAGCATAACGTTGTTTGACCGCGATCCGGAGGTTATGGAAGAACCGCAGGTCACGTTTGTAGGTTTCAATCTGCGTTGCCGGAGTGTCCTCGTGAAAGCTGACGGCGCTCAAGGCCACCTTTAGCGTACGGGCATAAGCGGTCAGCGCATCGTAGAAGCGTTGACGCACGTCCTCGGGTGCCAGGAATTGTTGTAGCGCCTCAATGTCCTGCTGGTTCTCGACCGTCTTAAACACGTCCCAGAGCTCCGAGTGCCGTTGAGGTAACTGCTTGATCTGGGTCGCGACGTCAGCGATGGTACCCGCTACGTCCTCGATGTCGTAGCCCTCTAAGGCATTGTAGGTCTCCATCGCCTCGTTGAGTTCCCCCAGCACGCCGCGATAGTCGACGATATATCCAAAGTCCTTGCCCTCAAAGAGCCGATTGACGCGGGCGATGGCCTGGAGAAGCCCGTGCTCCTTGAGTGGCTTGTCGATGTAGAGGACGGTATTGCGCGGCTCGTCGAAGCCCACCAGCAGCTTATCAACCACGATGAGGATCTCAACCCCCTCCGCGCGGGAGAAGTCCTCTTTGACCTCCCGGTTGTAGGCCTCCTCACTGCCATAGCGTGCCATCATCCGCTTCCAGAATTGTTCCTCTTCCGGTAAGGGCCCATCCACCGATTCGTGACCCTCTCGGGTGTCGGGCGGAGAGATGACCACCTCCGAGGTGACCATCCCGAAGTCATTCAGGTACTGCTTATATTTGAGTGCCATCGCTTTGCTGTCCGTCGCCAGTTGGGCTTTGAAGCCGCTGCCCTGGAAGTTGCGACGATAGTGGTCGCTGATATCGTAGGCGATCTGCTGGATTCTTTGTTCGGCCCGGCTGATCTCTTCGTCGCGGCTGAATTTGCGCTTGAGGTCCCGCTTCTGATCGTCCGAGAGTCCTTCGGTCACGCGCTCGAACCACGTATCGATGGCGGTCTGGTTCACAGCGAGCTCGGCCATCCGGCCCTCGTAGAGCAGCGGGACCACGGTGCGATCCTCTACGGCCTGGCGCATAGTGTACTTGTGGATGAATCCACCGAACTTGCGTGCTGTTGATTTTTCCTTCTTGAGCAGCGGGGTGCCTGTAAAGCCGATATAGCACGCGTCGCGCAGCACCTGACGCATCTTGGCGTGGGTGGTGCCGTACTGGCTGCGATGACTCTCGTCGACCAGCACAAAGAGGTTGGCATCATGGTTGCGGACCTGCTCGCGGGTGGCAACCGTGTCGAACTTGTCGATCACGGTCGTGATGATGTCGGCGCCATTCGTCTGTATGAGTTCCGCCAAATGCTTACCTGACTTGGCACGGACTACCTGCTTGCCGCAGGAATGGAATGTGCCCCAGATTTGTGCATCAAGATTGACACGATCGGTGACGATGACGACCCGAGGGGTCTTGACGTTGGGATGGAGTGCCAGCGCCTTGGCGAGCATCACCATCGTTAAGCTCTTACCGCTGCCGGTCGTGTGCCAGATGACGCCGCCGGTGCGCGTGCCCTGGGTGTTAAGGTGGGCTACCCGGTTAATCGTCTGCTCGACGGCGAAGTACTGCTGATAGCGGGCGATCTTTTTCTGCCCGCCGTCGTAAACGATGAACTGGTACAGGAGATGTAGGAGCCGTTCCGGGCGCAGCAACGCGTAAAGCGTGCGATCCTGGGGCGTGGGAAGACGTTGTTGTTCTCCGTCGTGCTGGGCTTCAAGGGTCTTGCGGATCCAGTGACCGTACTTACGCCATCCGTACAGACGCTGTCTGTCTGACTCATTCAACGGGACGTTTACAAGCTCCTTCAGGTGTTCCTCATTCAGCGTCTCTTTCCAGACCGACCAGTATTTCTTGGGCGTACCGGTGGTGGCGTACGCCGCGTCGTTGACGCTGATCGCCATCAGTAACTGAGAGGGGATGAAGAGATTAGCGATCTCATCATCCCGCTGATTGCGCAGCATCTGACTGACGGCTTCCTCAAAGGCCTTCCCTTCCTCAGTCTCCAGGTCGGGACGTTTGCACTCGATGACGACCAGGGGGATGCCGTTAACAAAGCAGACAATATCGGGTCGCCGGGTCTCGTGGCTTCCGCGCTTCTCCACGGAGAACTCCTCGGTAACGTGGTAGACGTTGCGTTCCGGGTGCTTCCAATCGATATAGTGAAGACTAAAACTCTTTCTGTCCCCATCGAGGGTCTGCTGGAGGCTGGTGCCCAAGGTGAGCAAGTCATAGACACGCTCGTTGGTGGGGATCAGGCCTCGGTACGGCTCGTTGACTAACGTCTCGATCGCGCGATGGACGTTGCTCTCAGAGAAGGGGTGCGTCTCGCCTTTGAAGGTGATCTGATTGTGGGAATTGAGCCATGGCTCCAGCACGCCCTCCAGAATGACACGGCCCTTGTTGCCGCCGCGCAGGGTCAGGGCTTCATCCGGCGTGAGGTAGTGGTAACCCATAGCCGTGAGCAACTGAACGGCGGGAATTTGAGAGATGAATTCTTCTTTGAAGGATGAAGGATGGGACATTGTCACTCCTTGCCATAAGCTGGATGCTGCGATGAGTTGGCCTGGATTGAATACTTCTATTGCTCTATACAGTTCATTTCAATGGGAATGAATCATCTCCCCAGATAATCTTTGCAATTTCAAAATACAAACGGTGTCGTTCTTCAATAGCATCTGCATCAAAGGTTGGCATTGGGCGGAGGTCTAGCTGGTGCTTTTTCATCAGATCCTTGAAGCCAGGATTACTGTGATAGAAATCTGGGGTGAGTGTAGCCGCTAAACGAGTCGCATGACTATAGGTTTTCAGTTTCTTTTGATAGGATTCATTGCCTGAGGCTTGATTATCTCGCCCTTTAAGCAAAACCAGACCCCCAAGTCGATTACGTTCTCTTACAAACTGTTCTTCATCATTGTTGAAAAGCGTGCGGTTTTCTGCGTTGTTGGCTAGGATATGTTCGACGTGATAGCCATAGACTCGGCCTCTACTACGAACTAGATTGTAGTAATAGTCCACATTGAGATCGGCCTCTTTACCAATGAACTTCTCTATACGCGCGAAAAAATAACGGACGAAGCGGGAGCCTAATCCATAACCTACATCTCTAAAAAACGTCCATTGGAAAGGATCAGAAACGGTTATACCCTTCGCGTTGCTAATATCAGAGAGCAGGCGGTCGTCAAATCTGCTATGGATTTCTGCGCAACTTGCATTTCGAATGGCGCTGTTAAGCGCGATAATGGACTCGGTAAAATCATTCGAGTTGTAGCAGCCGTTTAGTTGTAACAAGGTGAAGTGACGGTCGAATAAGCGCGTGACTAGGCGGATCTTTCCATCACGTTCTGGGTCGTCGACTTGCACCGCAGATAGTACCAATAAATGTTGGCGTTCCATCCGGTTAAGTCTCACATTGAAGTAAGCGTACCAGCCATTGCCACCATTTCGACTGAGGTCGAGCAAGTCATGGTAAAGCTCCGCATAGTAGGCTACATCTTCACGCAAGAAGCGTTTGACCTCTGTGGGATTGTGCTTGAGCTGTAACTGGGGATCCCATTTCTTTGAGAAAACTTCCCGCTGATAATTGCCATCAAAGTCCCGATAATCATTACGGCTATCCGTATTTTTGCTTCTGAACAACAAACGGAAAAAGTTATCGGGTTCTTTGGTATCCCAATCTTGGAGTGGATTGATGCTTTCATTCCACAAATCGTAATAGGTGCTGTTTACTTCTTCCTTCGTCAGCTGTCCCAGTAACTCTCCTTTGAACACCTCATAGGGCTGGAGTTTTTCACCTCGGTCATTGATGACCTCAAAGACCATCGCGACATCGCGAGAATCGTCAATGTGCAGTTCTACCATCTCCACGCGGAGCATAAAGTACAGGGTAAAGGTTGCCGTGCGATGTTCGGTATCCAAACGCTTACTGATATACTCATCAATGAACGCGTAGTTTTTGTAGATATTCTGAATGGTTAGTGGATAAGCGTCCTTATCATTTTCAGGCGCGCAACCATTGGTGTACAGTTGCTCCAAGGCAGATTCGCGTCGCGTAGCGCCCATCCAGAACGTTTTGCCGCTGGGTCCGGCCCCGTAGATATTTTGCCTGAGCCAATCCTTTTGCCCTTCATTATCATAAGCTTGCGCGAGATGATACAGCTTGATCAAGATAAGTGTGATCGTTGTCAGGCGTTGTTGACCATCCACGATGAATGTGCACCCATCCTGTTGGTTGGTGACATAGGTACTGAGATAATACCAGTTGTATTGGCTGATACTTTCTTCCGTGGGGTCAACGTCAGGATTGTAGTTGGAATCAAAGCGAAAAAACACATCATTGAGCAGCGTTTCCACCTGTTCCTGTTCCCATTTGTAGTCGCGTTGATAGAAGTCGATGGAGTACTTTGTTCCAAACAACTGCTGAATGGCTCGTGATGTCGATTGAATGCTCATAGTCCCATCCTTTTTGCCGTCGTTAGATAGTAGTTTATGTGCTTACCCGCACCCGACCGGTGAGTAGCCGTTGCATTAATCCTTTTTTCTGACGTTGCAGGGCATCACGTTTCTGCTCAAGCAATTCAATCTCTCGATCGCAGGTCTGCAGGATATCAGCGATTTTTCTTTGCTCCTCAAGACCAGGGATCTGCACTTTGATAGCAGCAAAATTATCATATCGAAGCGTCCACGTATCCGAGACCATGCCCTGGGAATAGCGTCTGAACTTGTAGATGATCGAGGGTAGCTGAAAAAGGTACCCAACAAAATCGACATCAACCTCGGGCTCAGGTTCACACACTGTATAGGCTGGGCTAACGATGCCTTCATGGTCCGATACCCCCGCTCGTCCTTGCCACATCCGCATTGTGTTATAGGCAACGTCGCCCTCACAGACCCGGAGGTAATTCGACTTGTCGGAGCTGGAGGTATCTCGACGGTCAAGTTCATCCCGATAAACAATGCCTTTGTCAGCGGTAACCGAGAGCAGAGGTAGGTCTTCAAACCCACTTTCCTTACGCTCGTCAAAAATATCACCGAGCTTAACCGTTTGCCATTCCTTCCTTTTAAATTCTGGAAACCGCACATGCCCGGTGAGCAATTGCTGCATTAGCCCCTTTTTGCGCTGTTGTTCTCCATCAATGCGCTCCTGAATTAAATGAATGGCTATATCCCAATTACTGAGAATCTTTACTATTTTTCGCTGTTCGGGAAGAGGCGGAAGGAGAATTGGAGTCTGAATTACATCTTCCCGAGTTATACCGGGTATCAGGCCTTCAGCTGCTTTCTCATATCTCGCATTATGGTGTTCGAGGTAATAATAGATGAAATCTGAGTTCCAACTTTTTACTCGGATAGCCATCAACTGACGACTTATACAGTACTTTTGATCGGCTTTTATGATCTTACCAGTGCCTGAGCCTTTTACGGTTAAAAGTATGTCACCTTCCTCGCAAACCACTTTTGGCTTTTCGGTATATTTGGTAACTTTTATTTTTCCATCGATAAAATCGGATGGGCCTGTTAGATAAGGAATACCTTGGGGTTCTTCTGCATAATCTTCAGACAGAATATGACGTCCAGATAATAAAACTATACCATCCCCTAATAAACGACGTTGCCAAGTGCGAGGTTTCACAAATTTAACTCCTGAAGATATTTCGACATTTCTATATCGGCCTTTGAAATCTTGGATTTAAGAATTTCAATTTCTATCGCAACTGCCTCCAAATCCACATCTGGTTCTGGCTCGAAAGTATCTACATAACGCGGAATATTCAAATTGAAGCCATTATCTTTGATCTCCTCGTAGTCGGCCACATAAGCGTATTTGTTCACGAACTTACGCTCTCGATAAGTGCGCACGATCTTTTCAATATCATTATCCTGAAGTTTGTTTTGAGGTGTCCCAGGCTTGAACTCCCGGCTGGCATCGATGAAGATCACATTGGCCTCATCCTTTTGTCGTTTGAAGAGTATAATCGCTGCTGGGATACCAGTACCATAAAATAGGTTCTCCGGCAAGCCGATGACGGCATCAAGGAGATTTTCCTCAACAAACTTGCGTCTCATCCTACCCTCTGACCGACCTCGGAATAGGACACCATGAGGAACAATAACCCCGACCCGCCCATTTTCCTCTGACTCCTTGAACGTTACCTCGACCATATGGGTGATAAAGGCATAGTCCCCTCGGTTGCTGGGCGGTAGCCCGCGCCAGAAACGATTATAGGAGTCGTTCTGCGCTGTCTCCTTGCCCCATTTCTTCAGCGAGAACGGCGGATTGGCGACGACCACGTTATAGCGCAGCAACTGGTCGCCATCCACTAATGTCGGATGTTGGATTGTGTCACCCCACTTGATGTGCTCGCCGCTGACGTCGTGGAGGAACATATTCATCTTAGCCAATGCCCAGGTGGAGCCGTTGCTCTCCTGTCCGTAGAGGCTGTAGTCGTCGCTGCCCACCTCTTGCGCGCAGCGGATCAGCAGCGAGCCGGAACCGCAGGCCGGATCGCAGATCCGGTCGCCTGGCTGTGGATCGACCAGTTTCGCCAACAGCGTAGAGACCTCCGGCGGCGTGTAGAACTCGCCCGCCTTCTTGCCCGCACCGGCGGCAAAGCGCCCGATCAGGTACTCATAAGCGTTGCCGATCACATCCAGGTCACCAACTTGGGAGGGACGCAGATTCAGCCGGGGGTCGGCAAAGTCGTTGAGCAGGTTCTTCAGCCGGGTATTACGTTGCCGGGTGCGGCCCAGAGCAGCCTCGGAGTTGAAGTCGATATTCCGGAAGACACCGTCCAACTTCTCCTTATTTGCGCGTTCGATGTCTTCCAGGGCGATATTGATGAGCTCGCCCAGGTTGGGTGCGTTTCGCTTCTCGTAAAGGGACTGGAAGTCACAATCATTGGGAAGCACGAACTTCTCATATCGCATCATATAACGGGCGCGCTCTTCGTCGCCGTCGTATTTCTCCACGAGTTGCTCGTAATGATCCTGCCAGACGTCGGAGATATATTTGACGAACAGCATCACCAGGATGTAATTTTTGTACTCGGCGGGGTCGACGGTACCACGGAATGTGTCGCACGCGCTCCAGAGAATACTGTTGATTTCGTCTTGGTTCACGGTTGCGGGCATACGTTATCGAATCTCCTTAATGATAGGCCTATTGAATGTTGAGTCTCGGAGGCTCCGATCGCGACGCTGGATCCAGTTTCAGGCATTGCACTTTGACATTAACATGAACCCAGTCTTTTCAGGTAACCAGGACCGTGACAATAATCGTTGCCATCGAAACCTGATAATAATGTACCGCAAATCGACATAGGTGCAAACGAGTAGGTTTCTGTGTTCCTGATGATCGGTCTCCACCAATGGCAGCCCTTTGAGGTTAGGGTAATCACGCATGGGATTGATTACCATACACCCGGGTGTGATTCAATACACGTCGCATACGGGTGGGATGTCACCCAGCGGTCTCTGCTCAGCGATCCGGTCTTGCCCATTGCCCCGTTGATCGTCCCCTGGGTTTGCCAACGCCCTTTCTTCGCTCCGAGGTACGGGGATAGGGCTATCCCCTTGAAGCGGAATGATTGGGGAAGCTTCTGCCTCCCAAATCACAATCGTCGTCAACTGAGCATCAGGAATCCGTCAAGTCTCGGCCTCCGATTTCGCGTACGCTATAGATGGACGCGTGTTCACGCGTCTATTCCCATACCCGCGCCTATGTCGAGGCCCCGTTGCCCCCCGCGACCGGGCACCCGGCGGCGCGAACGAAAGGAGCGGCCTATGCAGCAGGGACTTGCGCAGGGACTTGCGCTCGTACTCGCCGTCTCGGTTCTGGCTCTGGTGGGCTTTGCCGCGACCGCCGCGGCGGCCCCGGTCTTCCCGAACGTGATCCCGCTGCCTACCGGGTTCCAGCCCGAGGGCATCGCCACGGGCGGTGGCACGACGTTCTTCGCCGGATCCCTGGCGACCGGTGCGGTGATCAAGGGCGATCTGCGCACGGGGCAGACCGAGGTGCTCGTCCCACCTCAGGCGGGCCGGGTCGCCGTGGGTCTGGCCTACGACGCCCGCACGGACGCGCTCTACGTGGCGGGCGGCCCGACCGGCGCGGCCTACGTCTATAACGCGGCGACCGGCGCCGAGATCGCCGAGATTCAGCTCGCGGCGGACGGCAGCTTCGTCAATGACGTGATCGTGACGCGCGACGCGGCGTATTTTACCGACTCCTTCCTCCCCACGCTCTACACGGTACCCCTTGCGCGGAGCGGCGAGCCGTCCGGGACGGCCACCGCGCTGCCGCTCACCGGCGAGTACGAGTTCGTTTCGGGCGGGTTCAACGCCAACGGGATCGAGGCCACGCCCGACGGCGCGTGGCTGATTGTGGTCAACAGCAGCACCGGCGCGCTCTACCGGGTGGATCCGGCCTCGGGCGCGGCGTCGCAGATCGATCTGGACGGGGAGACGGTGGTTCAGGGCGACGGGCTCCTGCTGGCGGGCAGGACGCTCTACGTGGTTCAGAGCTCCAAAGAGCAGAGCGAGAATGAGATAGCGCAGATCGCGGTGATCGACCTGGCGCCCGACTGGCTGAGCGGCACGATCGCGGCGGCGATCACCAACGCGGACGCCGGCGGCCGGTTCCGCGTCCCGACCACGATCGCGGCGTTGGAGCACGATCTCTACGCGGTCAATGCGCGGTTCGGGGTGGCGGATCCGTCCAGGGCGGCGTATGAGGTGGTGCGCGTGCCCAGGTAGGGCGCGCCCACCGTGTGTCGCCCTACCGCATCGCCCGACCGTGTAGGGACGTGGCTTTCTGCGCGCCCTCATCGATTCACCGGCCTCAAACGCCCGCAGCCTGCACGCTATGGGGACGGTCGTGGGAATGCTACGCCCCGGCGGTGGTGCGGTCGCAATGAGGGTGGCGGTCACGACCGCACAAAAAAAGCCCCGACAGGGGCAGTGTCGGGGAGGGATTATGGGCCCACGAGGATTCGAACCTCGAACCAACCGGTTATGAGCCGGTAGCTCTGACCGTTGAGCTATGGGCCCGAACGAGAGCGGGCGACGGGAATCGAACCCGTATCTTTGGCTTGGAAGGCCAAGGCTCTACCATTAAGCAACACCCGCCAG
>DAOTTS010000021.1:0-13756 GCA_034437735.1 Anaerolineae bacterium | reverse complement strand
GCTCAAAAGTCCCGCAGTGGAGAAAAAGCACGAAAATGATAGAGTATAATAGAGATGTCAGGATCCATTCGGCCCTATACGGAAGTTATTGAGCGTTCAGCCCCTAACAGCCTATGCATACCAAACGATCGACCGAACGCAAACCTGGTGGCAACTCTGCGACCAGGCTTTTCACTAGAGCCCCGTGACCACCGCGACCAACCCACGAGCTCTTCATCACCGCCTGCGGAAAAGCTAGGAGATCGAGGAAGCGCTGAAGAAGAGCCGACCGGTTGATCACCCACCAGACCCACGATCAACGCCGGGAACAATTCTGTGCGATGCCCGATTGTGGTTTCTGTTGAACTCACCTTTAGCCCTTATCAGTAAAAATCAATGAAATCAATGTAACGAAAGGAGAGAACCCGTGAACGACACAAAACTTAAAGATTGGGAAAATCCACAAAAGGTAGGAGAGCACAAAGAACCCGCCCACGCGACCCTGATGCCGTACCCGGATCTGGAGATGGCACTTGCCGGAGACCGCGAGGCCAATCCCTTTTTCAAGCTGCTGAACGGCAAGTGGCGCTTTCACTGGGCGCCCAATCCCGCCGAAGTGCCGCAGGACTTCTACCGGGAGGACTACGACGTCTCGGATTGGGACACGCTGCCGGTGCCCAGCAATTGGCAGTTGGAGGGATACGGCACGCCGATGTACACCAACGTCCAGTATCCCTTCAACCCCGACCCCATGCCGAAGGTCCCCGGGGATGACAACCCCGTGGGCTGCTACCGTACCACGGTGACCGTGCCCGAGTCCTGGGAGGGGCGCGAGCTCTTTCTCACCTTCGACGGCGTGGACTCGGCGTTCTATCTGTGGGTCAACGGTCAGAAGGTCGGGTACAGCCAGGGGAGCCGCCTGCCCGCCGAGTTCGACCTGACGGCGTATCTTCAGCCCGGCGAAAACACCCTGGCCGTCCAGGTCTTCCGCTGGTCCGACGGGAGCTACCTGGAGGACCAGGACTTCTGGCGGTTGAGCGGCATCTACCGGGACGTGACGCTGGTTGCCACGCCCAAGGTCCACATCCGCGACGCATGGGCCCGTCCGTCGCTGGATGACGCCTATCGGGACGCCACGCTCGACATCCGGGTGAACGTGCGGAATGATGAGACGACGTCGATCCAAGGATATCTGGTGGAGGCAAAGCTCCTCGACGCCGATGACGAGGAGATCGCCACGTCGGACGCCGGGGTGGACGTCGAAGGGGATAGCAGTGCCGTCATCGATATGGTGCAGGAGATCATCAACCCGGCGAAGTGGTCGGCGGAGCATCCCAACCTCTACACACTGCTGCTGGTACTCAAGGACCCGGACGGCCTCATCATCGAGGTCGAGCGCTGCCGGGTGGGGTTCCGCCAGGTCGAGATCGAGGACGGCAAGATCCTCATCAACGGGGTGCCGGTCACCTTCCGGGGCGTGAACCGTCACGAGCACGATCCCGACACCGGACACGTCGTCTCCGTCGCGTCGATGGTCGAGGATATCCTCCTGATGAAGCGCTTTAACGTGAATGCCGTGCGGACGTGCCACTACCCGGACGATCCGCGCTGGTACGATCTCTGCGATCGCTACGGGCTTTACCTGATTGACGAGGCCAACATCGAATCGCACGGCGTGTGGGACGAGCCGACCAAGGATCCGGCGTGGCGGAAAGCCTTTATGGAACGCGGGCAGCGCATGGTCGAGCGTGACAAGAACCATCCCAGCGTCGTCATCTGGTCGCTGGGCAACGAGTCGGGGCACGGCCCCAACCACGAGGCCCTCGCCGATTGGATCCACGAGTACGATCCCTCGCGCCCCGTCCACTACGAGTCGGCCCACGACGAGCCCTACGTCGATATGATCAGCACTATGTACCCCAGTCTGGAGCGTCTCGCCGAGATGGCGGAGGCGCCCGGGGAGACCCGGCCCTTCATCCTCTGCGAATACGCTCACGCTATGGGCAACAGTCCCGGCAACCTGAAAGAGTACTGGGAGATGATCGAGCACTACCCTCGGCTGCGGGGCGCATTTGTCTGGGATTGGGTCGACCAGGGACTTCGGCGGCGGACCGAGGACGGAGAGACGTGGTTTGCCTACGGCGGTGACTACGGGGACGAGCCCAACGACGGCAGTTTCTGCCTCAACGGCCTGATCTTCCCCGACCGCACCCTGCAGCCGGCAATGTGGGAGATCAAGAAGGTCTATCAACCGCTTCGAGTAGAAGCCGAAGACCTCTCCGAGGGCGTGCTGACCCTCCACAACCGTTATCACTTCTCCGATCTGAGCGGGCTGGAGGCGCGCTGGACGCTCACGGTGGACGACGAGATCGTCCAGGAGGGCGAACTTCCACGCCTCACCACCGCGCCGGGCACGAGCGAGCAGGTGGACGTGCCCTTCCTGCCACCGGAACTCGAAGCCGGCGAGGAGGCCCATCTAACCCTGAGCTTCACGCTGGCAGAGGGGACCTCGTGGGCCGAATCCGGTCACGAGGTGGCCTGGGCGCAGTTCAAGCTGCCGGTCGAGGCGCCGGAGGCCGAACCGCTCGACGTCGACGCGATGTCCGAGCTCTGCGTGGACGAGACCGACCAGGAGGTGAGGGTCGCAGGCGAGAGCTTCGAACTGGCTTTCGACAAGGACCAGGGCATGCTGACCTCCCTGCAAGCCGGGGGGAAGGCACTGCTGAAAACCGGGCCCCGATCCAACTTCTGGCGCGCGCCCACCGAAAACGACCTCAACCTATGGGGGGACGAGCGGGCAGCGGTGCGCTGGCACAGCGTGGGCCTCGACCAATTGGAAGAGCGTGTGACGTCCTTCCAGGTCGAGCAACCCGCCCCGCAGGTTGTGGAGGTCACGATTGAAACCGTCTCGGAGCCGAGCGCGGATTTCGCCCCCCCGGAGCCGCCCAAACCCGAGGACAAACTCGTACAGATGAGCAGTTTCCTCGCGTGGACGTTGGAGAAGGAGGCGGTCCAGGCACTCTGCCAGCACCTTGGCGTGGCCTACGAGGATCTGCCCGGCACCATCAAGGCAGCCAAGCTCAAGGGCTTGATCGCGGACTATGCAGGACGCAGCCAAATCGATGCGTTGTTGCAGGGCGTCTACGCCTTCTTCAAAGAGACCGCGCCCGATCAGATTCCTCCGCAACTGGAGGCCGCGATTAGGGGCGACCGGGAGCGCGAACAGGAACTGCCGTCGCCCGCGCGCATCCCCGCCACCTATACCTATACCATCTATGGGAGCGGCGACGTCGTCATCGACGCCCAGGTCGAGCCCGAGATCGAAGACCTGCCCTTTATGCCGCGCATCGGCTTGCAGGCGGTGATACCCGGCGGGTACGAGACGCTTGCCTGGTACGGGCGCGGGCCGCACGAGTGCTACAGCGACCGCCAGGAAGGTGCACGGGTCGGCGTCTACCTTGGGACCGTCGACGACCAGTACGTGCCCTACATCGTGCCGGAGGAGAACGGCAACAAGACCGAGGTCCGCTGGGCCGCCCTGATGGACGAGGATGGCGACGGTCTGCTGGTGGTGGGAGCGCCCCAGCTGGAGTTCAGTGTCCATCACTACACAACCCAGGATCTGACCGAGGCCGACCACACCTACGACCTGACCCGACGGGAGGACATCACGGTCAACCTCGACTACGCTCAGTCCGGACTGGGCAGTGCAAGCTGCGGACCGGGCCGGCTGCCGCAGTATCAGCTCAAGCCGGAGCCGGTGCGCTATCAGATACGCCTGCGTCCCCTTTCCGGCGGGGGCGAGACGCCGATGAGGCTGAGCCGCCAAAGACTTACCAAACAGAGTTCCTAACAAACAGAGGTTTGACAACGAGCATCGCTAGATAAGTAGAGGAGATTTCTTATGACATCTTTGCAGTTTACGGCCGAGGACTGGGCCCGTGTCGAGCGGGACACAATCGCCTGGTGGAACCATGAGTTGCGGCGTCCCCTGGTCTACCTGGCGGTCACCGATCCTGTGCCCCATCCGCGTCCCTATGACTTCCTCAGCAATTACCCGCTCGACGTGACGGCTGCGGAGATCGTGGACCGGCACACGCCGTTCTTGGAGGCCACGCACTTCTATGGGGACGCCTTCCCATGGTGGTGGGTCAACTTCGGACCGGGCATTATGGCCGGGTTTCTGGGCGCGGAGGTTCACAGCGTATCGGAGCCCTCGGAGACCACGTGGTTCACGCCCAGCGAGGTGGTCCCCATCGAGGATCTGACCCTTCAGTACGATCCCGACAACGTCTGGTGGCAGCGGGTCCAGGACGTCACGCGGGCCATCGCCGAGCGTTGGGAAGAGATGATCGCCGTTGGACACACGGACTTGGGCGGCAATCTGGACATCCTCGCCTCCTTCCGGGAAACCGAGCGGCTGCTCTTCGACCTCATGGATCAACCGGAAGAGGTCGAACGGCTGGTCGATCGGATCACAACCCTGTGGCTGGGGTACTACGACGCGCTTGACGCGATCACCCGACCGCCCTGCCGGGGCACGTCGTGCTGGACGCCCCTATGGTCGCCGGGCACGACCTATATGCTACAGTGTGACTTCTCCTACATGATCTCGCCGGCCATGTTCGAGCGCTTCGTGATGCCGGATCTGGTCGCGTGTTGCGAACACCTCGACCACGCGTTTTACCACCTGGACGGCAGAGGTGAGATTCCGCATCTCGACCATCTGCTCACCATCGACCAGCTGCGCGGCATCCAGTGGATCCCCGGCGACGGGCAGCCGCCGCCCCACGAGTGGCTGGACCTGCTAAAGCGCATCCGCGACGGCGGCAAGCTCTGTCAGGTCTTCGTCAGTCCTGAGGGCGCGCGGACCATCGTCAAAAACCTCGGCGGGGAAGGCTTCCTGCTGGTCATCAACCAGGAGACCGAGCCTTTCCAGGATCCGGACCGCGCCCGGGCGTTCCTGAAGACACTTGACGAGGACAATATCTCACAGTAATGGGCACGCTGATCCAAATGCAACCTGTCAACCCCTTAATTCATAAGGAGAAACCATGAAGAGACAAAACTTTGATCGGCATTGGCGATTTCACCTGGGCGATCCACCGGAGGCACGCTGGTGGCGGGATCCTGACGCCTCCAGCTGGCGCGAGCTCGACCTCCCTCACGATTGGAGCGTCGAACTGGCGCGCAAGCCGGACGCGCCGAGTTGGGCCTCAGGCGGCTACTTCCAGATGGGGCGCAGTTGGTATCGCAAGACCTTTGAGGCACCCGAGGACTGGACGGACAAGAAGGTCTTCGTCGAGTTCGAGGGCGTTTATATGAATGCCGAGGTCTGGCTGAACCAGAACTACCTGGGCCGTCATCCCTACGGTTACACCACCTTCGCCTACGACCTGAGTCCGTACCTGAAGGCCGGGGAGGAGAATACTCTGACCGTCAAGGTCGACAACGACAGCCAGCTCAACAGCCGCTGGTACTCCGGGTCGGGCATCTACCGGCACGTGTGGCTGATGGTCACCGATCCGGTCCACGTCAGCCACTGGGGCGTCTACGTGACGACCCCCGAAGTCTCCGAGGCCCAGGCAACGGTGAACGTGGAGACGACGCTCGATAACCAGACCGGGGACGACCAGACGGTCACCCTCCGAACGCACGTCGTCACACCGGACGGCGCCGCCCTCGACCCTGTCGAGGCCGCGATCGAACTGACGGCAGGAGGTTCCCGGGTCGTCATGCAGATCCTGAACGTGACCGATCCGCAGCTTTGGTCGCCGGAAACGCCCCGTCTCTACAGTCTCGAAACCGAGATCCTCGTTGATGGCGAGATCGTGGACACCGCTTCAACGCCCTTCGGCATCCGGACCCTGGAATTCAGCGCCGAGAAGGGGTTCCTGCTCAACGGGAAAGAGACGAAACTCCGTGGCGGCTGTGTCCACCACGACAACGGCGTGATGGGCGCCGCGGCCTACGACCGCTCGGAGGCGCGCAAGGTCGAGCGGCTGAAGGCCAGCGGGTATAACGCAGTGCGCTGCGCTCACAATCCCCCCTCGCCCGGGTTCCTGGATGCATGCGATCGGCTAGGGATGCTGGTCATCGACGAGGCCTTCGACTGCTGGCGGGAGGGCAAGAACCCCTATGACTACCACGTCGCGTTCCCCGATTGGTGGCAGCGCGATCTTGACAGCATGCTCTTCCGCGACCGAAATCATCCCAGCGTGATTATGTGGAGCATCGGTAACGAGGTCCGGGAGCGAAACGGCCGCTCCAGGGGCGTGGAGATCGCCCGGGCGCTTGCCGACCGGATCCGCGAGGTCGATCCCACCCGCCCGGTCACCGCCGCGATCAACGGGGGCGGCGACCGATGGCCCTGGGAGCAGACGGATGCCGTCTTCGCAGCGTTGGACGTCGGCGGCTATAACTACCAGGAGCAGCAGTACCGCTCGGACCACGAGCGCCACCCGCAACGCATTATGTACGGGTCGGAATCCACGGCGGAAGAGGCGCTCGAACACTGGACGGCGGTCGAGGAGCTCCCCTACGTGATCGGAGACTTCGTCTGGACCTCCCTCGATTACCTCGGAGAGGCTGGAATCGGGCGGGTCTACTATGAAGAGGAGATGACCCAGTTCCTGGGTGAGTATCCGTGGCACCAGGCTAACTGCGGAGATCTGGACCTGTGCTACTTCAAGCGCCCGCAGTCCTACTACCGGGATATCCTGTGGAACCGAGGCGACACGCTGAGCATCGAGGTCCACCAGCCGCACCCGGGGGATCAGGAACCCAAGACCAGCTACTGGGGATGGCCACTGGTAAGCCCCAACTGGACGTGGCCCGGGCACGAAGGGGAGACGTTCCAGGTGGATGTCTACACCGCCTGTGAGGAGGTCGAACTTCTGTTGAACGGCGAGTCGCTGGGCACACAACCGACCGGACGTGAGGAGCGATACATCGCCTCCTTTGATGTGCCGTACAAGGCCGGCACCTTGACCGCCCGTGGGTTCAACGGCGGGGAGCCGGTGGCCGAGGCGGAGCTTCAAACGGTCGGCGGCGCCGAGTCCGTCCGGCTCACGCCGGATCGCGACGCGATCGAGGCTCAGCCCGGCGAGCTCTGCTTTGTCACCGTAGAGATCGTCGATGGGGAAGGGCGGGGCGACCCCAACGCGGAGCACCCGGTCTTCTTCACCGTCCGCGGTCCCGGCAGCATCGCGGCCGTGGGCAATGGCAATCCGGTCAGTGAGGAATCCTATCGCGGCAATCAGCGGAAGGCTTTCCAGGGCCGCTGCCTGGTCGTCGTCAAGGCCGACGGCACGCCCGGCACCATCCAGCTCCGCGCGCAGGCCGATGGGTTGGAGACAACCGAGGTTACAATTCAGGTGGGTGACTGAACGCAGATTCTTGCTGTTGCGTTGGCTGCAACGTCAATGCCGGGCCTCTGACAAATCATTGGAGGTCCGGCATTCCCTACAGGCTGGACAGCCTGCCATAAGTATCATCATAACCGCGATCTTGTTTGCGGGCAGGATGCCCGCAATCCATAGCGGCGTGTGCCGTTACGAAAACCTACAGAATCCTCTATAATATATACCATAAGTATCCTATAAAACTTACAATTTCACCTTATAAGGAGGACGTAGCATGTCACAATTACCAGTGAGACGAGAGTTGGGACGCTCCGGTATCGTCGTCAGCGGGATGGGCCTGGGATGTTGGGCGATCGGCGGGCCGTTCTGGCGGGGGGACACCCCGGTCGGGTGGGGCGAGGTGGACGATGACGAATCCATCCGCGCGATTCAACGGGCCTTCGATCTCGGCGTGACCTTTTTCGATACGGCCGACGTCTACGGCACGGGCCACAGCGAGCGGATTTTGGGTCGAGCCCTGGCCGACATCCGGGACGAGGTCGTGATTGCGACCAAGTTCGGCAACGTCTTCGACGAGGCGACCCGACAGATCACCGGATCCAGCGCGGAACCCGCATACATCCGGCAGGCCTGTGAGGCGTCCCTCACGCGCCTTGGCACCGATTATATCGATCTATACCAACTTCACGCCGGCAACCTTTCCCTCGACGACGCCGCACCGGTACGCGACACGTTGGAGGCTCTGGTTGCCGATGGAAAAATCCGAGCGTACGGCTGGTCCACCGACGATCCGGAACGGGCCGGCTTCTTCGCCGAGGGTGAGCATTGTACCTCAGTTCAGCACCAACTGAACGTGCTCAGAGACGCGCCGGCGATGATTGCGATGTGTGAGGAACAGAACCTCGCCAGCATCAACCGGGGGCCGCTGGCTATGGGCCTGCTCTCGGGCAAGTACGACGAGAACTCCAAGCTGCCCGATAACGACGTGCGCGGTGAAAATGCGCCCTCGTGGATGCAGTACTTCAAGGACGGAAAGCCTAATCCCGTCTTCCTAGAAAAGCTCAGGGCGATCCGGGAGATTCTAACCGCCGATGGACGGACCCTGGTCCAGGGCGCCCTGGGTTGGATTTGGGGGCGCAGCGAGCAGACGGTGCCCATTCCGGGCTTCCGAACCGTGGCTCAGGTTGAGGAAAACGCAAAAGCGATGGAGCTCGGTCCGTTGAGCGACGAACAGGTCGCCGCGATCGACAACTTGCTGGAGCGCTAGAAGCCACAGCGCTCTCTCCTAAATCGGGCGCACAAAAAGGCGGCCCGCCCTCGGGATGAAGTCCCGAGGGCGGGCCGCCTTTAGTTTTAGTGACGAACGCCTAAGCGCTTACGCTTCGTCGTAATCAGGCAGCCGGTCCAGAACCTCCGCCTCCACCGAGAGGAAGACCTTATCATCCTCAAAGGCCTTGACCCACGTGGTCGGCACGCGTTTGCGATCCTTGAGCAACAGCCCCTCCGAGACCAGGATGTGGGTGACCCGGCCGCTCTCCGGTTCGGTGAAAACCTCCTCGACGTCGCCGACGTGCTCGCCCTTGCCGCCGAACACCGGGGCGCCCTCCTTGAGGGGCACGGTTCCCTCCGGGATATTTTTCTCGGTCTCGCGGACGAACGGCGGCGCCGCATAGCCAAACGTCGCCGGATACCCGAGATAACCGGGCGTGCCCCACCAGGAATGGCCCGCAGGCGGCACCCAGTAGAGCGAACCCACGTTTTCGAGTTCCACGTCCTCGTCCTCCGGTGCAGTGTCCGGAGTCTCCTTGATCTCGGTCTCGACGAAGTGCGTCTCTCTGAAGTCGGGCAGTTCTTCGAGATCGCCCATATCCTTCCGCAGTGTGACCTGTTCTTCGGCCGCGTTCTGCACCAAATTCATGGGTACAACCTTATCGGTCGTGAGGAAGAACCCCTTCTCAACGACAAGATGGCTCACCTCTTGCGTCTTGGGGTCGATGACAACCCGTTCAATATCTCCAACCTTCTCACCATCAGGCGTCACAACGTCCGCACCTTGTTTAAACTCCATGACATTCGCTCCTTTCTGTTTGCGAAATTAATCGCAAATTCAAATACTAAGACTTTAATGAACAGATAGATCACCCTACGCTAATCGCATTCGACCTCAACCAGAACTCCGCATACGCATACTCACGCACCCTCGACGGAGAGCACAATCTTCCCTCGAACGCCTCCCGCCGCCAAACGCCGATGCGCGTCCGCGACGTCAGACAACGGCATCACCGAATCGATCAGGGGCTTCAGTTGGCCCCGTTCAGCCAAGATCCGCAGCGCATCCATCTTATAACGCTCACGTTCCAGGAAATAGGTGTGGATCGTGATATTGTTCCGGAAAGCCTTGCTGAACCCGGCAAATGAAACGCACCCTGCCATCCACACGCACTCACGACGCGACGTTCAAGTGATCGCGGGCATAGTCCAGTCGCAAAGTGTCCGCAAAGAGATAGGTGTGAAAGGTATAGATCCCTTCCTGCTCCGGGGTGAACGTAACGGAGAAATCCTTGACCTCCCCCGCAGCCATCGTGCCGGTCCCCATCTTGTCGATCGACATCAACTGACCGTCGGGCGCCTTGACCCAGAACTCAAGCACCAGGTTATCCGAGGGTTTCAGACTCTCCAACGTCAGTTCGCAGGTAATGGGCTTCCTCACCGCCGGATAGGTCTCGGTCTGAGCGACAAAGTTCGAAATCTCGGCAACCTCTGCGCCGGTCGTCAATTGGATATCCGAGGACTCCCAATGGATCATGGTGTCACCGACCCATCCGTCGACCGAGAGATAGACCGCACCCCGACGCCTAATCTCGATCTGAAAAGGGAGGGTCTCGGTCTCATCCCGTCCGATCTCATCGACAGATTTGCGACTCTCCTCAATATGAAAGGCATAGTCATCGAGGGAATTCAGGCTAACGTCAAGATTCTCGACATCATCCCCACCTATGTTCTGCAGTTCAACCTCAACGACATGGGTTCCTTCCCCAAGATCCTGGGGCGTCAGTTCATAATCAAACGGATATTTACCAGGCATAGCACCTACTTTCTCTCCTCAAGCTACCACGTTTCAAATGAATCGTTCTTCACGAACATCGTCAACCAGGAAGTAAATCCGGTCATCCAACGCCGAATTAACGTTCGCCAACATCTCTGCCATCGTATTCAGTCTATCAGCCAGTACTAGAGATGATAGCTTCGGGGCACGCGATGAGAGGGCAGAGGCCGTGGGCCCCAAAGCTCCCAAAGTACCCTCAACTTCTGCAATCAATACGCCCGGCACTTCGCGCGTGCCCTCTTTGCCTACGTCCTTTGCAGACCCTATCACGTCTTATCCTCCAAAGCATCCCTGGAGCCTTCACAAAGGGCCTCTTGCTAAGACCTATCCATATTCCCTGAAACCCCCGCCTCAAAGAGCGGATTGTAGTCGGCGGGGAGTTGGCCCCGCACGTCATCCAATTCACCGGGCGTGAGCGCTTCGCTCAGGACGTCGATGACGACCCTCGCATGATAGGCTGCATCACGGACATCCACACCCTCACGCTTGCGAACCCGCTCAAAAAACTCATCCAGATCAAAAATCTCATTCTCCTGGGTCAGTCGCAGATACGCGCCAATTTCATCCGGGAGCTGGGCAGCGACGTGCTCGGCTTCCTCACCGCGCAGTCGCTCGGCCAACGTCTGAAGGGTCGCCCGAATTGCACTCAAAGCTTCACCCGTGTCTGAAGCTTCAATCTGATTGTGAACCTGTCCGACAAATTCATCAAACGTCATCTATATCCTCCTTGCGGCATGGGTCGCCACGCTTTCTTAAAAGCTATCCCGTGCTTGTTGAGCACAAGCAATGTGATCATCATCGTGCGATCATCATTCTACAGACATCATTCTACAGACATCTCGTACGATCATCATTCAATATCCTCATTTAAAGGATAACGAAATTTGGAGCCATTCCCCTACGAAGTACGTTAGGATTATGGTTGGAACAGGTTCAGAGAGTTGGGATTGCGTTGACAGCGGCAGGGTTGGGAATGTGTTGGATCCTGTCAACCGTGGACATTGAAGCCAACCCAACGCCAACACAACCCAACGCAACCCATCCGAATTCCTTAGAAACCCCAATCGATCATCCGGCCTGGGTATGTCATACTAAATGTGTAGGTTGAGCGCAGTCAGTAAAAGGAGGCAACCATGAAAAAGCTCAGTATTCTGTTGACGTTGGCCGTGATGTTGGCGTTGCCGGTGTACGCAGCCGCCCAGGGGCCAGTTCAGCCGGAGTATTCGGACCCAACCTGGAGCGCCTATTATTATAATAATGAAGAGTTAAGTGGTGAACCGACCGTCATCCGCAATGAGGAACAGATCAACCACAACTGGCAAACCGGTTCACCCGATCCACTCATTCCAGCCGACGATTTCTCAGCCCGATGGATCCGATCCGTGACGGTCTCGGCCGGTACCTACCGCTTTACCATCACCAGCGATGACGGCGTACGTGTCTGGGTCGACGATACCTTGATTCTGGATGAATGGAACGACCACGCAGCCCAGACCTTCTTCGTCGATCATTATATGGAGACCGGAGAGCATCTCATCACAGTGGAGTATTACGAGAACACGGGATTAGCCGTGATGCAGCTCTCGTGGACGCTGGCTTCCCAGTCCGGCGGGCGGTGGCGGGGCAAGTACTATAATAACACGGCGCTCCGGGGTCTACCCGTCCTGGTGCGCAACGACGCGGCGATCGACTTCGATTGGGACACCAGTTCCCCCGATCCGGGACTGATCAACGCTGATTTCTTCTCCGCCAGTTGGACGCGTGAGATTGACGTCTCAGCCGGCCTCTATGAGTTCGAGGTTGTCACCGATGACGGTGCCCGGTTGTGGGTCAACGGCGAGTTGCTCATCGATGCGTGGTACGATCAGGCTGCCACCACCTATGCCGCCAGCACCTTCGTGCCTGACGGAACGATGAACATTCGAATGGAGTACTACGAGCATACGGGATATGCGGTCGCGCAGCTCTCGTGGTCCTCAACGGAGACGGGCGAGCCACCCAACGAGACGGACGTTGTCGACGACGAGAGCACTGCTTTCGTCCGAGGGGGTGAGGGCGGTGAGTGGCTCACTTCATTTGAGAGCGGCCTCAACGGCCAATTCTCCTGGACCTACAACAATCAGGCATTCCAAACCGGCTACAACTGGGGTCGCTGGTACCCCGACGTGATGCTGGGTGATTACGAGGTTTACGCCTATATCCCGGTTCAGGATGACCTGACGAGCCACGCACGTTATGGCATCTCTCACGCCGACGGTTTCACCTGGCGCGTCGTCGATCAAGCAGCCAATCAAGGAACCTGGGTCTCCCTCGGCTTCTATCAATTCCGTGGCGATGGATCGGGATCCGTCACCCTTTCGGATGTGACCTTTGAGGCGCCAAGGACCCGCACCGTCGCATTCGACGCGCTCCGGTGGGAACCCCGGTAGCATCGAAGACCCATCTGATGTCAAGAGGCCGAGAGATCACGTGACCCCTCGGGCTCTTGATCCCCTATAGAATAGGAGGTGCTTATGTTCAAGGATCGAGGGGACGCCGGACAACAACTCGCTCAAGCGCTTGAAACCTACAGAGATCAGGAGGATGTCCTGGTCTTGGCGATACCCCGGGGTGGCGTGGAGGTAGCTGCCCAGGTCGCCCGTCATCTGAACGCCGACCTCTCCATGGTCATCACCCGAAAACTCCCCTTACCTCACAATCCAGATGCCGGATTTGGGGCCCTGGCCGAGGACGGCAGCCTTTACCTTCACCCCCAGGCGGCGGATGCGCTGCCCTCCAAGACGGTTGAGGCCGTGATCGATAGGCAGAAGCAGGAGGTCGAGCGAAGAATTGAGGTGCTCCGCAACGGCGACCCGCTCCCACCGATTGAGGGGCAGACGGTCATTCTGGTCGATGACGGCGTTGCGATGGGCTCCACGATGCGGACAACGATCGAGCTCTGTAAGAATCAGGATGCGGGAATAATCGTCGTCGCCGTTCCGGTCGCCAGCGACCGCATCACCCGTGAGATCGCCTCCCGGGTCGATCGCTGTGTCGTTTTGGAGACTCCGAAGTTCTTTCGGGCGGTGGCCCAGGTCTACGAGACGTGGTACGACGTATTGGATGAGGAAGTGCTCGACATTATGAACCGCTGGCAGCGGGAGCACGAGAGCGATTGACCGTCAATATCACCCCGACTATCGAAAACCCAACTTTCTTACTCGACGTTCGCTCAAATTTGGACATAAAAACGAAATTCTGATATCCTCACCGGTATGGAAAACAAGAGCGATATTGGTGAGATACAGGTAGAAAGATTGGACGATAT
>DAOTTS010000020.1:0-20784 GCA_034437735.1 Anaerolineae bacterium | reverse complement strand
TGTCAAACTGCACATGCGGTGGGGCCTGGATCAAGCGCTCGACGAGCTGAACCACGTCCCGCTTGCTGCACCATCCGGCGCGCGCCCAACCATAGGTGTGCGGGTAGTCCTCGTCGTTGACCCAGCCGATGCGCAGGCAGATCACGGGCAGCCCCCGCTGCTCCGCGTAGACCCGCGACAGCGCCTCGCCCCAGACTTTGCTCGCCGGGTAGTAGTTTGTCGGGCGGTTGGGCCACGTGTGTTTGACCGGGTTGATGTCCTCCGGTTCGATCTCATGATAGCGCCCGTCGCGGATCAAGCTGTAGGGCTCCTCGTCCAGATATCCCCACGAGACCATCGTCGAGCTCGCGTAGACGACCCGTTCCACGCCGGTAATTAGCACGTTTTTAACAGCCATAGGTCTCCTTGGCGATGGAATGGATTGGGTGCTTCATGGTAAGGGGGCTACTTTGTGCAGGGGAACTAAGGTTTGAGCGCTATCCCAAAGCGCCATAAGCTCTTCTTGATGCAGGGAAAAGCTCTTCTTGATGCAGGGAAGCCCATTCGACAACCATACCTAATGCTCGCGAGGGTAGATGTCCAGCCATGATAGCCAGAGTTTGGATGTGAATGAGCGCTTCTTCACCGGCATAGTAGGCGTGAAAATGGGGCGGATTGTGATCGGAGAAGTACATTTTGATCACAATACCGTAGAAACGGCTGATTTCAGGCATAGAGGTCTGCGGTCTCGAGATTCGGGAAGATCTCTTTGGGTTCGCGGCCCGTCACTTGAAGATAGAGCGCATCTGGACACAACTCGATATCCTCAGGCCAAACCAGCTCTCCAAACGGACCGATGCGAACCTTCGCGAACGTCTCTGGATCATCCCAAGCTGCGAAAACACCCCGGCCTGCCAGGGAGGAGAGATCGACCTCACCTGTCGTCCCGTCGTTGAATTGCAGCCACAGCCGGTAGTCTGCTAGAACGTCTACATTCTCAATTCTGAACATATGACAACCCTCATCTGCAAAGTCGTTGATAATCAGATCACTCATCACATCCTCAGTATAACATAAAACTTGCAATGCCATAGACGCTAAGGATTGGGTATCAAATAACTTCCGCAAAATCAAGCTGAAAGCGGTGCAGAAAGCACCCCAAACGTGGAAGTTATTGAGCTTTCAGCCCTAATCGCATTCGCATCGAGATGGATCAACCCCTTCCCGTTTTCCACCCAACTTTCAACTTTTTAACTTGCCAACCTTCCAACGCGTTTTTCCCTTATCCCCATTCTCAGGTATCATACAATCGTTCCCAACCAAGCAAAGGAGTCATCATGGTCAACTTCGTGGAGCAGGTTGACGACCTCGTGCGCATCGAGCGGGTGCTGATCAGCGTGTCGGACAAGTCCGGGTTGGACGTGCTGGTGCCCGGTCTCATCGCGGTCAACCCGGACGTGCACATCTACTCGACCGGCGGCACCTACCGGGCCATCGCCGAGATTCTGGGTGAGGATCGAGCGGCGGAGTATCTCAGCCCGGTGGCGCGGTACACAGGACAGCCCGAAACGCAGGGGGGGCTGGTCAAGACGCTGGACTTCAAGATCTACCTGGGCCTGCTCACCGAGACGCACAACGCGGCCCATCAGGCGGATATGGCCCGGTTGAACGCGGTGACCCTCGATATGGTCGTCGTCAATCTCTACCCTTTCGAATCGACCGTCGCCCACCCCGACGTCACCGTGGAGGAGGCCCGGGCCAACATCGACATCGGGGGGCCGTGTATGCTGCGTGCATCTGCCAAGAACTACCTCCGGGTCGTGCCCATTGTCAATCCCGGCGACTACGAGCCGCTTTTGGATGCGTTGCGGGCCGGTGACGGCGCGTTGGATCTGGCGACCCGTTTCACCTATGCCCGCAAGGCCTTTATGCACACGGCGCAGTACGACGCCGCCATCAGCCGGTATTTGGAGACCCAGGATCCCGAGGACGTGCCTGGCGTCTATGCGTTAACCCATTAGGAGAGGAGCTTTGTCAGTTATGGCTAAGAATTTGAAGCAGGCATATCGCACAATTATGGGCGACCACTTCCCGAAGCAGATGGAGGTCAGTTTCGTCTTTGACGATCACCGGTCGACCCTCGTCTACGAGAAGGTCACGTGGGAGGTTGGGGGGGAGCGCAAAGGATTGCGGTACGGGGAGAACCCCGGTCAGGAGGCGGCCCTCTACAAGCTGGTCAACGGCAACCTTGTGGTGGGCGAGGTCGAGACGATCGAGCCGGGCCGGTACCTCGTCTCCGACGTGGAGCTGCTCCAGGCGGGGAAGCATCCGGGCAAGATCAACCTGACCGACGCCGACAACGCGCTCAACATCCTGCGGTATATGCCCGAGACGCCGGTCGCCACGGTGATGAAGCACAACAATCCCGCCGGTGTGGCGATGGGGGAGACGCTGTCCGAGGCGTACGTCAAAGCGGATCTCGCCGATCACATCGCGGCGTTCGGCGGCTGCGTGGGGCTGAACCAGCCGGTGGACAAGGCCACGGCGGAGACGATCTCGGAGCGGTATGCTGAGGTGGTGGTCGCGCCGGCGTACGAGCCCGGGACGGTGGCGATCCTGGGGAAGCGCAAGAACCTGCGTATTATGCGCGTTGCCAATATGGCGCGGCTGCGCGTGTTCCGGAACGAACGGGTCATCGATTTCAAGAGCCTGATCGACGGCAGCGTGATCGCCCAGCTCTCCTACACGCCCGAGACCTGGTCGGCCGACGATCTGCTGCCCGCGACGACGACCCGCAAGGGCGAGACCTATCGCGTTAAGCGGCAGCCGACGGAGAAGGAGATCGAGGATATGCTCTTCGGCTGGTGGGTCGAGGCCGGCGTGACCTCCAATTCGGTGCTCTACGCCAAGGACGGCGTGACCGTGGGGATCGGGGCCGGCGGGCAGGATCGGGTCGGCGTGGCGGTGCTGGCGCGCGATCGGGCCTATCGCAACCTGGCGGAGAGCCTGGCCTACCAGCGCCACGGGACCTCCTACCGGTTCCTGGAGCCCGAGCAGCAGGCGCCGATCAACGCCGAGGTTCAGGAGACCAACGGCGGGTTGGAGGGGGCCGTGATGGTCTCCGATGCTTTCTTCCCGTTCCGTGACGGCGTGGACGTGGGGTTGAGCGAGGGGGTCACAGCGATTATCCAGCCCGGCGGCTCGATCCGCGACTACCAGGTCATTGAGGCGGTCAACGAGTACGGCGCGACGATGGTCTTCACCGGACAGCGGTCGTTCAAGCACTGAGCTCGTCTGGGATGCCTTGCTTCCGTCTTGCCGGGGTGTAGAGGGAGGATGCGATGCCAAAGAAAAGTTGGACGACTGATGATCGGCGTAGGGTGCAAGCGCTCCGTCGAGAGCAGGATAAGGCTTCAATGTGGGAAGCGGTGGATACAATTCGAGAAAAAGCGTCGAACTTGGATCCGCAGTCGTTACAGGCCTTGATAGAGGAAGCCAGAACGGCGTTCTGGATGACGCGGAACGATGAGGTCCGCTTTGAGTCCACCGGTGCATAGCGCGTATCAGTAGTTTGCGTGCAAGAAAGGACGATGATGCCCGACCAACAACCGTGGTACCGCACAACTTTACGCTGGGGCCAGACCAACATCACAGAGCTGGATCCTACCCGCTACGACCTGGATTGGTGGCGGCGCTATTGGCGCCGCACCCGGACCCAGGGGATTATCGTCAACGCCGGCGGGATCGTTGCATACTACCCCAGCCGGTTCCCGCTGCAGCACCGGGCCGAGCACCTCGACGGGCGAGACCTCTTCGGGGAGGTGACCGAGGCCGCTCGCGAGGAGGGCCTGGTCGTGCTGGCGCGGATGGACTCGAACCGCGCCGACGCCGCCTTCCTGGAGGCTCACCCCGATTGGTTTGCGCGCCATAAGGACGGATCGCCCTACCGGGTGGGGGACTTCTTCATCACCTGCATCCACAGTCCCTATTACGCGCGCTATCTCCCCTGCGTGCTGCAGGAGATCGTCGACCGCTACCACCCGGACGGCTTCACCGACAACAGTTGGAGCGGCCTCTCGCGGGATCAGATCTGCTACTGCGATCACTGTGCCCGCAGCTTCCGCGAGGCGACCGGGCACGCACTGCCCGAGACGGTCGACTGGGACGATCCGGTCTACCGGGCGTGGATCAAGTGGGGCTACCGGCGCCGCCTGGAGGTCTGGGACCTCAACAACCGCACCACGCGGGAGGCCGGTGGGCCGGACTGCCTCTGGATGGGGATGAACTCGGGCCATCTCCTTCACCAGAGCCGGTCGTTCCGGGATACCCGAGCCATTTGCGAGCGCTCGGAGATGGTGCTCCTGGACTCCCAGACCCGCAGCGAGACGACGGGATTCCAGGCCAACGCGCAGATGGGGAAGCTCATCCACGCGCTGCTCGGTTGGGAGAAGCTCATCCCGGAGTCCATGGCCATGTACCAGAGCCCGATGCCGACCTTCCGCGTCGCCAGCCGGCCGGTGCCCGAGGCGCGGATGTGGATGGTGGCGGGGTTCGCCGGGACGATCCAGCCGTGGTGGCACCACGTCAGTGCCTACCACGAGGACCGGCGCCAGTACGGGACCGCCGCACCGCTGCTCCAATGGCACGCGGATCACGAGGCGGCCCTCGTCAACCGCGAGCCTGTGGCGACGGTAGGCGTCGTCTGGTCGCAGGAGAACCTGGACTTCTTCGGGCGGTCGCAGCCGCGCGAGCGGGTGCTCACCCCCTATTGGGGCGCCGTGCAGGCCCTGATCCGCGACCGTATCCCCTATCTGCCGGTCCACGCGGACCATATCGTCCGCGAGGCGGAGCGGTTGTCGCTGTTGATCCTCCCCAACGTCGGCGCGCTCTCCGATTCCCAGTGCGACGCGATCCGGCGCTTTGTGGCGGACGGCGGCGGCGTGCTGGCCTCGGGCGCGAGCAGCCTCTACGACGAGGATGGGGAGCCCCGGGACGATTTCGCCCTTGCCGATCTCTTCGGTGTCTCTCATACCGGGGAGCATCACGGGACGTGGGGCCGCTCGGACACCAGTTGGGACGCCTACGCCTATCACTCGTATCTGCGCCTGAAGCCGGAGCTGCGCGCCCAGGTCGACGGCCCCCAGGTCGGGACGGAACCGCCCGTGACCGGGCAAGCGCGCCATTCCGTGCTGGACGGTTTCGGGCGGACCGATCTTCTGCCTTTCGGCGGGCGGTTGGAGCGCGTCACGTGGGTGGGCGGTGCCGGGCGTGAGACCGTGGTCGTCCCGGCCACGTGGATTCCGCCGTTCCCCATCTATCCGCCGGAGTTCGCCTGGATGCGGGAACTGGACAGCGGGCTGCCTGCCCTGGTGCTCAACGCGCAGGCGGGAAGGGGACGCGTCGGGTATATGCCGGCGGCGCTGGACGCATGCTACGGCCGCGACCATCTGCCCGATCACGGACGGCTGCTGGCCAACCTGGTGCGCTGGGCCGCGCGGGACGCGATCCCGTTGCGGGTGGAGGGGCACGGGCTCGTCGACTGCCACCTCTACCGGCAGGGGCAGCGGTTGGTCCTCCATCTGGTCAACCTCAACCACGAGGGCGCGTGGCGTTCGCCGCTCCATGCCCTGACGCCTATCGGACCGCTGCGCGTCTCGGTGCAGGTGCCCGAGGGGATGCGCCTCTCGGAGGCGCGGTGCCTCGTGGCGGATGCGCCGGTGGCGATGGCGCGGGAGGGCCGGTGGGCGACGTTCGATGTCGCGTCCATCACCGATCACGAGGTCGTCACGCTTGGGTAACGCGCCAAGCACCGCCTAATGCTCGGAGGGGAGGCGCCATCCCCGGCTTTGACGATCAGCCTTGTATGCGCAGCCTGCTCGGATCACAGATCCTCGCGAGCAACGGCTTCTCCCTATGCTCGGAGGGGATGTACGTTTGGGACATATGGCACCTAGGCGCGGAGAGTCGGGATCACAGATCCTCGCGAGCGTGTGCATAACCAATGCTCCGAGGGGATATGTTATCCCCGGTTTTGCCGCGCACGCCCCTGCCTCCACGGCCTGCTCGGATCACAGATCCTCGCGAGCGGTGGGGTCCGCCGCGTACCCCGCCCAGAAGTCCGCGCCCTGACCCGGCTGATCGTCGTCGAGCGCCGTCCGCCATCGCTGCAGCGCCCCGCGCAGCCTCGCCTTGACCTCGGCGTAGGCCGGATCCTCCGCAAGGTCGGTCAGTTCCCAGGGGTCCGCCTCCAGGTCGAAGAGCTGGGTCGTCCGATCCCCATCCACGACGTACTCAATGAGCTTGTATCGCCCGTCCTGGACCGCGCGCTGGAATCCCCGGTAGGCGAAGAGCAGCGTCTCCCGCCCAGCCTCCGCTTTGTCCGCCAGGACCGGCGCCAGGCTCTCTCCCTCCACGGTGGCGGGCACCGGAATCCCTGCCAGGTCGCAGAGCGTGGGGTAGATGTCGATCAGATAGCACTGCGCGTCCCGGATCTCGCCCTGGGGCACGCCGGGGCCCCGCATCAGAAGCGGCACGTGGACGCTGTGGTCGTACATATTCTGCTTGCCCATCAGCCCGTGCCGTCCGATCGCCAGCCCGTTGTCGCCCGCGAGGACCACGATCGTCTCGTCGGCCAACCCTTTCGCGTCCAGCACGTCAAGGACCCGCCCGATCTGGGCGTCGAGGTGGCTGATCATCGCGTAGTACTCGGCGTTGTGACGTCGGATCTCCGCCGGCGTCCGGGGAAAGCCCGCCAGCATCTCGTCGCGGATGCGCAGTTCGCCGTTGTCGAAGGGGTGCTCGGGTTTGTAGTTGGGCGGCAGGTCGACCGCCTCCGGGTCGTACATCTCCAGGAACTCCCTCGGCATCGTGCGCGGATCGTGCGGGGCCATAAACGAGACGTACATCAGGAAGGGTGCGTCGTCATCCTCGTACTGCGCCAGGAAGTCAATCGCGGCCTCCCCAAAGAGCTCGCTGGAGTGCTTGCCCGGCGCGATGTGGTCGCAGTGGCGCATGCTGACCGCGTTGGTGTTGTGGGGCGTGCGGATGAAGGGCTGCGCGTTGTCGTACTGCCCGGTGGGATCGAAGTCGCAGGCGGGCACGTTCCAGTGATCGTCCATCCCGCCGAAGAAGATCTCCGCCCCGGCGGTGAAGCTGCGGGCGTAGGCCCGGGTGCCGTTGTGCCACTTGCCCGTGCCCCACGTCCGGTAGCCGGCCTGGTGGAAGGTCTCGCCCATCATCGTGTGGGCGTCAGGGATCGACTGCCCCTGGGCCTCCAGGTGGTAGAGCGTGCGGCCCGTCATCAGCATCGCCCGGCTGGGCATGCAGACGGCGGGGCTCGACCCGCCCATAATGTAGGCCCGGGAGAAGGCGGTGCCCTCCTCGACGAGGCGGTCCATGTTAGGCGTGTGGACGTGCTCGTAGCCCAGCGCGTGGATCGTGTCGAAGCGCTGGTCGTCCGTAAACAGAATCAGGATATTGGGTCGTCTCTTCTCGGTCATCAGGTCCTCCGTTGTAGGGATGATTCTTTAATATAAGTGGGTCAGGTTCACGAATGAAAGAGGGCCGCGCGGCGGTCCCGCATCCAGTCGACGGGCACGCGCACGACCTTGATGCACTGGCGGTCGCGGTAGGAGTAGGCGATCCACAGATAGCCGTCCGGTCCCTGCAGGAGGGTGGGGTACGCGCAGCGCCGGTTGAGATGCCGGTTCTGCTCCCCGGCGAAGCCGTCGCTGGGATCGAGGTGCCGGACGAAGGGCCAGGTGCGCCCGCCGTCCTCGGAGAGGGCCACGCTCAGGGGGTACCGCCGCCGGGGCCAGATGGTCTTGCTGGGATCGTCGTTGGCCCGGTACATATTGAAGACCAGGCCCAACGTGCCGTCGTCCAATCGGGTTGCCTGGATGGAGGCGTTGTTGTTCGGCAGCCCGGAGGGTTCGGGGACGGTCCAGGTGCGCCCGAAGTCGTCCGACCGGCTGACGTAGATGGCGTCCGCCGCGCGGCTGCGGAAGAACGCCGCCAGGTGGCCCGGCTCCAGTTCCACGACCGAGGCGTGCACCCGCCCGTGGCTGTGGGGCACCGGTACGTCGGTCCACGTGCGGCCTTGATCCTCCGAGCGTTTCATCACGGTGTAATCGCGCCCGTGGTGCGTGCCGCTGCGGATGCTGTGGTAGATGGGCAGCAGCCAGTCGCCGTTGCTCAGCACGACCGGCGGGTTCCGGCAGAAGGTGGAGGGCGTGTCGAAGAGCGTCTCCACCGGGCTCCACGTGCGGCCGCCGTCGTGGGAGATCCGCCGCCGGATCACCGCCGTCCACTGCATGGTGTACGGCCCCTCGGCCTCGCCGGCCTCGACCTTGCGCGCCCACACGTCCGGTGGGCAGCCGCGCGTCTCCTGCGCCGGGTAGAGGAGCCACAGCGCACCCTGCGGGGTGGGGAAGAGGATCGGGTTCTGCTCGGAGCGGGTGGGATCCCCCGAGACCCAGATGGGGTCGGACCACCGTCCTGCCCCGGCGTCGAGGCGGGAGAGGGCGATGCGGACGTCGCCGCTGCCCTCCCGCGAGCCGGCAAACCAGGCGCAGAGCAGGTCGCCGTTGGGCAGAGCCGCCAGGTTGGCCGCGTGGTTTTCCTCCCCCGCCGGTGGGATAAACGCGTCCACGCGGAGTGGGTCGTCCGGCGGGCTAAAGAGCGCGCCCGGTTCCAACTGAGCTGCCAGATTCACGATTGGATGGGATGTCATCGAAGCTCCTCTCTCTGATACACGTCAGGGACGATGGTTTGCTCGCGTCCATCCTAAGGATACCCTCAGATGGACATGGTGCAAACCGGCACGACCCGGTGCAAGCTCAATTTTCCCCCCAGCGGGGGGAGTTAGAGGGGGGCACAACGTCGATGCTGGAATCCGGTTTATTATTTCGGGTGCCTGGTGTATAATTAGAAGTGAACGCTCTTGTAAAAAGCAATCTCATCCGATTGGAGGGAACTATGGAGAGAGACGAACTGATTGAGATGCTCAACGAGGATCTCAAGGATGAGCACGCCTCGATCATCCGCTACCTGATTCACGCCTATCAGGTCGGGGAGGACACACCGTTTGGCAGTATGCTGCTCTCGACGGCGCGTGAGGAGATGTGGCATATGAATTGGCTGGGCGATGAGATCGGCGAGATGGATGCCGAGCCTGAGATGGAACAGGGCGTCTATCCCCACGACCCCGTCTCGAACGCCTCCCTGTTGAGATCCTATATTGAGTGGGAGGATAACCTCGTCAAGGTCTATGCCGATCAGGCCGAGCAGGTGGAGAGCCGCGAGTTGAAGCGCATCCTGCAGCAGTTGGGTCTGGAATCGATCACCCACCGCCGCCGCTTCCAGATGTGGCTGGATCGGTTGGGCCCGGAGGGTGAGGAGCCCTTCGAATTCGAGGAGGGGAGCTTCACCCCGGACATGTTCGACCGGTTCAAGAATGAGGTTGACGACCAGTATAAACTGGTGCTCCAGCATCTGCGCCACGCTTTCGTCTTCGAGGAGAAAGACTGCCCGACAGGGAGCGAGCTCGAGCTGACGGCGATGCGCCATATGAAGCACCTGTCGCACTTCGCCGAGGAGCTCGGTGAGGCGGGGAAAGAGCTGGCCTTCGATTACCCCGGCGTCGATCTCAGCGACGTGATCGCTGCCGCGTTGAATTCTGACATCGAACTGACCGACGCGGCCCGCGAGCGCTTTATCGCCCTGAGCCAGGATCCGGAGCTGGCGGAGCACACGAGCCTGCGGATCGAGCTCGACAACATGGTCACCCGCAACGGCCTGCTGCTCACGGTGCTCGACGAACTGCTGGAGGCGGCGGCCCAGGTGGCGGAGGCCAAGGTTGAGGTCCCCGATGACGTTGAGGTTCCCGTTGAAGATACGCCCGACGACGATGCGTCTGAGGATGTGGGGCCTGCGTTCACGGTCGGCAGCCTCAAGGGCTCGGATTAATCACCAGTTTCTGTGCGTTTGTGACGTCGCGATCGCCGGTTTGCCCGTCGGTTGAGACGTTCATCATTATAAGGAAAAAGCCTGAACACCTAGTAAATGGAGGATACAATGAGTGACTATCTTATGCGCGGCGATGCACCCCTGAGCGACAGCGAATGGGAGCGATTGGACGGGACGGTCGTGAGTACGGCGCGGGAGTTCCTGGTCGGGCGGAAGTTCCTCGATCTGGTCGGGCCCTTTGGCGCCGGGGTGGAGAGGGTCCCGATGGGCAGCGGTGAGAGCCGCCAGTACCTCGAACTCGAGGTGATCGAGCAGGAGTTCACGCTTCACTGGCGCGAGATTGAGGCGAGCCGGAAGATGGGGATGCCCATCCCGATGAGCGCCGCCGCCCGCGCGAGCCTGGCGTGTGCCCGGGCCGAGGATCAGATGATCTTCGACGCCCTGATGGGTTCGGCGGAGAACACCGTGAGCCTCGGGGATTGGGAGGACGCCGGAGGGCCGTTGGCCGCCGTGTCGGCTGCCACCGAGATGCTGGTCGAGAACGAGGCCTTTGGACCCTATGCCGTGGTGATCAGCCCAAAGCTCTATACGAAGACACAGCGGGTCTCCCGTGGCTACGGTCGCACGGTCGGCAAGCTGGTCCGTGAGGTCGCCGAGGGTGGGCTCTTCCGCTCCCCGCTCCTGGGCGAGAATGAGGGGATGGTGCTCTCGCTGGGCGCCTACAACTTCGATCTGGCGGTCGGCCAGGATCTGATTACGGCCTATGAGGGCAACGAGCGCCTGGATCACCTCTTCAAGGTGTTGGAGACGCTCGTCGTGCGCGTGAAGCGCCCTGGCGCCATCGTCATCTTCGAGGCCTGACGCTGTCGAAGTCCGAGAGACGAAAAAAGGGCAGACTCTTTGAGTCTGCCCTTTGCTGATATATAGACTGAAGGGTTAGCGATAGTCCTGCAGGTGGCGCCGGAACATCGGGTGGCGCAGCTTGCGCAGCGCTTTGCCCTCGATCTGGCGGACGCGCTCCTTGGAGATACCGAGCTTCTGCCCGAGTTCCTTGAGCGTGTACTTGCGGTTGCCGTGCAGGCCGAACCGCATCCGCAGGATCCAGGCCTCACGCGGCTGCAGGGAGCTCAGCATACTCTCCAACTGCTCGTGGAGCATCGCTTCCTCCGCCGTCTGAATGGGGGAGGGAATGCTCTTGTCCTCGATGAAGTTCCCCAACTCGGAGGTGTCCTCATCGCCGACGTGCTTGTTGAGCGAAACGGGATGCTGGGACTGCTGGAGCATCCGGCGCAGCTTGATCGGATCCTCGCCGACCTCCTCCGCGATCTCTTCGTGGGTGGGGCGGCGTCCCAGCCGCTGCTCTAGGTTCTGCGAGACCTTGCTCAGCTTGCGGAGCTGGTCGCTCATGTGAATCGGGATGCGGATCGCGCGCCCGTGCTGAGTCAGCGACCGGGTCACGGCCTGCCGGATCCACCACGTGGCGTACGTGCTGAACTTGTTGCCGCGCGTGTAATCGAACTTATCCACGGCCTTGATCAACCCCACGTTGCCGGCCTGAATGAGATCGAGGAACGGGAGCCCGTACCCCCGGTATTTCTTCGCAACGCTGACCACGAGGCGCGTGTTGGCCTTGGCCAGGTGCTCGCGGGCTTCCTGCCCATCGTGGATGTAATACTCGAGTTGCTCGACGTTATCCTCGTCGACCCGGCCCTCGGCGAGCGCCTGCTGGGCCGCACGGCCCCGTTCCATCCGCTTGGCGAGCTCGATCTCCTCTTCCCGGGTCAGCAACGGCACCCGGCTCATCTCCTGGAGATAGAGGCTGAGTGAGTCCTCGGACGGGATGCGGCTGAGACTGACACGTTCCTCATCGAGATCCTCGTCGTAGTCGTACTCGTCCTCCTTGTCGTCGTAGTCGTCCTCGAAGAACGTGTGGAAATCGTCGAGTGCGTCGCCCTCCGATGCTTCGCCCTCATCCTGCTCGGTGCCGAAAATTTCGTCCAGCGTGAGCAGCTCGTCGCTCCACTCATCCGGCTTTTCGTCGATCGTCCTTTCGTCTTCGCGTATTTTAACCGCTTTCATAGCCACAGTTTCGATTCTCCTTCCTGTCGTGCCTTGGACAGCCCCCCATATCCGTGCGCTGCCCAATCACGGTAAATAAATTTGCATTTATCCAAGAGGTGCCAATTCCCCCCATAATCGGGATGCTAAGGTAGTTCCAGGATTTAAACGACCCCAGACCGGGTGCTTTTTCCTTGGTGAATCCCGGTTATTGGGATGGTTTGTTTTCTGGAACGGCCTAACCCTCTGGAACTCTGACAATTCCAAAACCTACGTTTGATACCGGGTCGACGCAATATTGAAAATCAAGCTTGGGACGCCATCGCCCACAAGCCATAATCAGCTCTTAAAAACGCTCCGAGTCCCCGTACCCTGACGGGCAGGCTTCGCACTCCTCGGGACGGCCTTTACAGGGTAACTGCGCTTCAGATTTTCTATCAAAATAGAGCTAATCTTAAACACACATTTACGAACACAGACTTACAAACACAAGCCTACCAACACAGTCCTACAAACACAGACCTTCGTATAATTGTAAACCATAATCGGCAGTTTGTAAAATGCGAACGTTTTTAACGCTTGACGCGGTCCTACGTCTTGTCGCCGAACGTATCGGAGAGATGGCCCAACCACCGCCACACCTGCCAGGCCTGCCCCTCCTTCTGTCGGTGCAGGCGTTTGAGCGCAGCGACCAATCCCTCCTTGGTCAGGTCCTCTTCCGGCGTCCGCTCGACCCGGCCCTCATTGTCCTTACAGACAAACCGCATCGGGCGACCGGCCTCGTCGGCGGCGACGGTCACGTGGACGTAGGCGCGAAAGATCCGCGCGCCCGTCTCGTCCGTTGTATCGAGCCCGATGGCCCACCCCGGGTCCATATCCTCCGGCGGGGCCTTGCGGGTCAGGTCCGCCAGGCGGCAATTGGGATAGACCGCCGTTCTCAATCCCTCCAGGACGGCAATCACCCGTTCGCCATATCGGTCCGCTATCCTGGGATCCATAATCTTAATGCTATGCTCCTTCTCACTCTATAGACGCGTTCAACCCGGATTTTCTTACCTCCGAAACCCGGCGTCCTCCAACGCTCGTATCCTATGACTTGATGGTTGATTCTGCGCGCATTCATTTCTTGCGCTCGCTATCACTTTTTGCGCGCGCACGCCGCGCACAGACTGGTATCCGGCAGGATGGCGAGACGGTCGGGATTGATCGGTTTCCCGCAGGATTCGCAGATCCCGTACGTGCCCTCGCCAATCCGGGCGAGGGCCGCTCTCAATTCCTGGGCGTGATTCTGCAATCGTTCCAACAACGCTTGATCCAACTCCCAACGCGTGATTGACGGATCGCCCTTGCCCATCCCGTAATCGGGTTTGACGGCCAAGGAGGCTTTCAGGTCCTTGATCTGCTCTTCAAGCGCGCGGAGCTCCTGTTGCATCGCTTCTTCTTCGCGCAGTGCTTGTTCTTCGCGGTTCAACGTCCTCACCTCCTCAAGGCATGAACGCTCAATGCCTTGCCATAGTTATTGACCTACGTACACGTCAAAAAGTTTACATCAGATCGATCATCATCGGTTTCAGCAGCGTCTTGATTACGGATACCAGGACGATCGCTACAATCAGTGTGATAATCTTGCCCAGCGATACCCCATTGACCACGTAGCCCAGCGCCAGGCCGGCGGCCGGTGGGTGCTCGGTGTCCAGGATGACCATCAGGAAGATGGCCAACCCGACAGCCAGGGCGCCGAAAAACGGCATCACCCCGGCAACCACCACCCCCTTCTCCGTCAATCCGGTGCCGACCGCGACGAAGTAGCTGAGAGAGCCGGTCAGGGTGCCGATCAGGTACCCGCCGATCAACAGCCTCGGCTCGGACAGCCGCTTGTGCGGCATGGTAAACGCGATAAACGTACTCGCCCCGAGCGTGGCGATGGAGACGGTTCGCTGTACCGCATCCGACACAAAAAGTACGATCAACGTGCTGACCATCGCCAACGACGCTTGCCCGATATACCGGAGCGGATGCTCCCGGAATCTGCGGTCAATTAACGTATTCATCAGCGGTCTGGGTCACGTGCACGGTCTGAATCGGGTAGGGCAGCTCGATCTCGTGACGCGCCGCTGCTTCGTTGATGGCCAGGACGACGTCGGAATGGACGTCCAGCAGGCTGTGCGTCCGCTGATCGACCCAGAACCGGGCCGCCAACTGGATCGCCGAGCTTCCCAGCTCCTCCGCGTGGATCATCGGGGCGGGGGTCTCAAGCACCCCCGGAATCCCCTGGATCGTCTCCAGAAAGATCTGCATCGCCCGGTCGGGATCCTGCCCGTATCCCAGGCCGATGATGAGGGTCCGGCGCCGGATAGGATTCGTGCTGAAATTTGTGATCGCGTTGCCAAACACCTCCGAGTTGGTCAGGATCACGGTCTTGCCGTCCCACGTCCGGATGACCGTGTCGCGCAGATTGATCTCCATCACCTTCCCGGTATAGTCGCTGATCTGGACCGCATCGCCGCGTTCAAACGGCTGCCGGATCAGCAGAAGCAGGCCGGCCACGAAATTCCGGGCGATGTCCTGGATGCCGTAGCCCACGGCGATGCCCGCGATCCCCAGTCCGGCGAGAAAGGCCGTCAGATCGGGGCTGATCTGCCCGATGGCGAAGATCGTGCCCATCACCATCACGCTCCAGCGGACGATGCGCTTGACGAGGACGACCGATTCGCCGTCCTCGGTCTGGCTCTTGACCGCCCGCTCGGCGGCGTGGGCCAGGATCTTCGACCCAAAGAACGCGGCGCCAAACCCGATGATGCCGATTAAAAGTCTGGGAAGAAAGCTCCCAAGTTCCGTGAAAAATGCGTCGATGGTCGCTTGTAGATCGATGCTCAAAGGTCAGTCTCCCCGATGGATCCGTGCTTGTGCTGCATGATGACTCCGTGTTCTGCCCCAATAGGACTCGGGGATGAGGAAGCTTCCTCATCCCCGAGTTGAAAAGCGCGCCGTGACTGCGTTCTGCGCGTTTATCTTCGGCTAGATTGGCTTCTCTCGTATGCTAGGACGCCCCCCCGCTGTCGACGGGTCGCCCTTGGCGATCCCCGGCTCCCCCTTGGGCGGCAAACCCGGCGGGAGCTGGCTCAGCCCCGTGCTGTGTTCCTTTGACCGCATTGCGTACGCGTCCCCCCACGGCTCGTGTGCCGGCGCGGGCGTCAACGCTCGCGCTTTACCTTCCCTTTTGCTCAAATGGATATGACCTCTCATCTCATCACGGCGATAAATCGCCGCCGACCAGCCCCGCTGCCGCGCATCAGGTCGGCTCGTGCGCATCCACGCTCGCCAGGGCGTCACGTGCGACCTCTCTGATCTCGTGAATCTCCACCGGTTTGTTGACACACCGGTGGACGTTCAGCGTCTCCACCTGGCTCCGCATCCGGTAACAGCCGTAGGCCGTCAACCAGACGACGGGCGTGTGCGGATTGAGCTTCCGGAACGCCGAGGTCAGGGCCAGCCCGTTTCGCCTCGGCAGGCGCAGGTCCGTGATAAGCAGATCGAACGCCTGTGCCCGCGCCAGGTTCAGCGCCTCCAGGCTGTTTTCGGCGGCGACGACCTCAAATCCATCCACCCCCTCCAACGCACTCTTAAAGACAAATCTGACGTGCTCGTCATCGTCCACAATGAGAATTCGACGTTCGAGCATGTCTTGTTTTACCTTCCGTCACTCTGTGGATAGCGTTGATTGCCGCACCTGCTGTTAGACTCTCACCCTGTACGGGTCATGATTCTCTTTAATCATAGCATACTTTGTTCAAATCCAAAAATAGGCCGGCGTTGGGTTCGAGGCTGGGTTCGGTTGGGAGGGTTGGATTTGCGTTGGCCTCACCCGGTGGGCCCGATCTCAGCCGCCGGACGGATCCCGGCGCCGGAGCTGCGATCGGGGGATGGGCAGGCTGCGGGTCCGCACGCCGGTGGCGTGGAAGACGGCGTTGGCGACCGCCGGGGCGGTGCCGTTCATCACGGGCTCCGCCAGGTTCTTGGCCCCGAACGGCCCCTCCCGCAGCTCGGTCTCCACAAAGGTGGCCTCGATCTCCGGCACGTCGGTGGCGCGGGGGATCCGGTAGCGCGTGAACTGCGTGGCCTGCGGCATGCCCTGCTCGTAGGTGAACGCCTCCGTCAGCGCGTAGCCCAACCCCTGGGTGATCCCGCCGTAGAATTGGCCCAGGGCGCCCTGGGGGAAGAGGATCGTGCCGGCGTCGTGAGCGGCCCACAGCCCGGTCACGCGCACCCGCCCGCTCCGGACGTTGACCTCGACCTCGGCGACCTGGGCGCCGAAGACGTAGCAGAAGTACGGGGTGCCGGTCCCGTGCTCGAAATCCCAGACGACCTCACCGACCTGCCACCGCCCCGAGGTCGAGAGCTGCATGCCCATCGTGCGGGCGTGCGCCACGACCGCCTCGAAGCTGACCGGCGTCTCATCCGGCCCGACGTAGCCCTCGCCGTGGCGGACCAGGCGGCCGACGTCGCACCCGAGCACGTCGGCTGCGGCGGCATCCATTTGGCCCTTGAGCTTCCGGGCCGCGATCCGGGTGGCGTTCCCGCCCACGATGGAGGCCCGCGAGGCCACCGTCGGCCCCGAATCGATGGCTGTGTGCGTGTCCGGGCGGAGCACGCGGATCCGGTCCATGGCCACCCCCAGGGTCTCGGCCGCGATTATGCTGAAGACCGTGCGGCTGCCCTGCCCGAAGTCGGTCAGCCCGGAGGTGAGGGCCAGGCTGCCGTCGTGCTCGATCTGCAGCGTGGAGACGGCGAAGTCCTCCCCCTCGCCGCCCAGGCCGCTGCCGTGGAAGTAGGCCGCCACGCCGATGCCCCGGCGGATGGGGGACGCCGCGTCCTCGGAGGGGAGCCTCCGGCGTTTCGCCTCCCAATCCGAGCGGTCGCGCACCCACGTGAGGCAGCGGGCGAGGCCGACCTCGTGGTCCAGGATCGCCCCGGTCATGGTGCGGTCGCCCTCGCGCAGGCAGTTCTGGAGCCGGAAATCGAGTGGGTCGCGGCCCAGCCGGTGGGCCAGCTCGTCGATAGCCATCTCCGACGCGGCGACGGCCTGGATGTTGCCGAACCCCCGGAAGGCCCCGGCGTAGCCGTTGTGGGTGTAGACGACGTCGGTGTCGACCTGCACGGCCCGGTACCGGTAGGCCCCGGCGGCGTGGACCGTGGCCCGCCACGAGGCGAGGGGCGTTGCGGCGGCGTAGGCTCCGTTGTCGATCAGCACCTCGGCCCGGGCCGCCTGGAGGGTGCCCGCCGCATCGGCGCCGATCCGGAGGTGGTAGCGGGCGCCCTGCCGCTTGTACGAGGCGACCATCGACTCGGACCGGGTGAGGACGAGGCGCACCGGGCGCCCGGCGAGCAGGGCCAGCTTCGCGGCCTGGGCCGAGGTCTCGTAGACCACGTCGTCCTTGCCGCCGAAGGCGCCGCCGACCGGCGGCTGGATCACCCGCACGACGTCCTCGGGCAGGCCCAGGAGCGCCGCCAGATAGTCCCGGTTGATAAAGGGGCTCTGGTTGTTGGCGTAGACCGTGACCCCGCCGTCTGGCTCGGGCACCGCCAGGGCGCCCTCCGTCTCCATATACGCGTGCTCCTGCGGGGCGAAGGTGTAGGTCTCGTCCAGCACCACGTCGCACCCGTCCAGGATGGGGGCCGGGTCGCCGTTCCGGACGATGTGCCGGTCGCAGAGGTTGCCGTGCGCGACCTCCCCCGTGGTGAGCGTGGCGGGATGTGCCGGGACGATGGGCGCGTCGGGCTCGAGGGCCCGGGCCGCGTCGTCGACGACGGGCAGCGGCGTCAGCGTCAGCGCGATGGCGTCGAGGCCGGCCTGGGCGGCGGCCTCCGACTCGGCGGCGACCGCCGCGATGGCCTCGCCCACGTAGCGCACCCGCTGGTGGGCCAGCACGTAGGCGTCCCGCTCGGGCCAGCCGTAGTTGCCGTGGTCCACGTAGGCCTCAGCAGTGACCACGGCGTGGACGCCGTCTACCGCGAGGGCCGGGCGGACGTCGAGCCGGTCGATCCGCCCGTGCGGGATGGGGCTGCGCAGGACCTTGGCGACCAGCATGCCGGGCCAGGTCATGTCGCCGACGTACCGCGCGCGGCCTGTGACCTTGTCGGCGCCGTCCACGTTCTGCAGGTCGGCGCGCCCGACGTAGCGTGGGGCGTTGGCGTGCTTTTCGGACGTCATCGCGGCCCTCCTTCGCCGTGCGCATCCCCGGCGCGGCGCTGCGCGGTGAGCGCGATCGCGTCCACGATCTGCTGGTAGCCGGTGCAGCGGCAGAGGTGGAGGGCGATGGCCTGGCGGATCTCCGCGCGGGTGGGGGCGGGGTTGGCGCGCAGCAGCGCCTCGCCCGCGACGACCATCCCCGGCGTGCAGAACCCGCACTGGACCGCACCGGTCTCCAGGAAGGCCTGCTGGAGGTCGCTCAATTCGCCGTCCGGCCCCCCCAGGCCCTCGATGGTGGTGACCGTGCGGCCGTCCACCTCCACGGCCCGGGTGCGGCACGACCGCACCTCCTCGCCGTCGAGCAGGACGGCGCACGCGCCGCAGGTGCCGGTCTCGCACCCGCGCTTGGTGCCGGTCAGGCCCAGCGTGTCGCGCAGGAGGTCGACCAGCAGCCGGTCCTCGGCCACGCCGGTGACGTTCGTCGGTTCTCCGTTCAAGGTGAAGCTGATGTCGGTCAAGGTTGTGTCTCCTTCATAGGGTCGGGCCGACCCGGAATGGGACGGCGGACGACGGGCTCTCCCAATGCTCCGAGGGGATGTGCCATCCCCGGCCTTCCGCGCGTATACCCGCTTGCGCGGCCTGCTCGGATCACAGATCCTCGCGAGCAACGGGCTCTCCCAATGCTCCGAGGGGATGTGCCATCCCCGGCCCTCCGCGCGTATACCTGCTTGCGCGGCCTGCTCGGATCACAGATCCTCGCGAGCAATGGACGACAGGCGCTGTCACCCCTCGCCCTCCTCCCCGCCGATCAGCACCCCGCCGCTGGTCGCGATCTCATCGCGGGACAGAAGCACACTGCTGGCCCCGGTGCTGCCGTCGCCGGCCTCCGCCTCCATCTCCTTGCCCTCGGCGAGATCCTCGCGCCACCGCTGCAGGGCGACGATCCGTGCCGGCGTGAGCGCGAGCTGCCCCGCGCGGTCGAGCAGCATGTCCGCCACAGCGATCAGGGCCTGGCGGCGCAGCGCAGCCGGGCTGGCGTACGGCGTCCACCTGGCGTCGGCGCCGGCGTAGCGGATGAAACTGCGCGCGGCGGGCGTCCGCCGGCTCATCTCCCGGAGGAAGAGCCGGGGGCGCCGCCCGGCGTTCCGGGCGACCTTCCACTCGACCCCGATGGGCGCCCGGATATCCTCCGCCAGCAGGAGCACGTGCAGGTCGGCGTGCCGGATCGCCTGCGCGTCGACCGGGTCGTTCGGCCCGCTCGACTGCACGATGCGCCAGCCCAGGTCGACGGGCACGTCGGCGATGGCCCGGCCCAGTACGCTGCGTTCCACGTCGCAGTCCGGCGCGGCTGAGATGTAGAGCAGGATGGTTCGTTCGGTCATGGTCGGCCTCCGTAAGCTCGCTTGGCACCCCGAGTATACTGCAAGCGGGGGGGTTGGGCAAAAAGCGGTCGTAAGTCAGAAGTCGGACGTCGAAGGTCGGGGGGGAAAGTTGCGAGTTGCTGGTTGAAAGTTGGCAAGTTGGGTGGGGATGACGATGGACGGCGGACGATGGACGATCAGGTGCGACGCACTTCCGTGCACAACCATCAACAGCCTGCAACGTGGAGGACCGGAGAAGCCCCCAAAACCCGTCAAGGGACTAGTGCGTTGCACCGGGTTTCCACGCGGCGCCCCGCTTCCCCGGATACTCCCATCGGCGCCGAGCCAAAAATCTGTGAAATCTGCATAATCTGTGGTTAGAGAGGCTTTCCCCTCCCGGTGCGTTGACGACTGGGCGAGGCAATCTATACTTGGGGGCGAGTGAGGAACTGCGCGTTTTCGTGACGCGTCGTCGAACCCAGGAGGAATCATGGACGAAACGGGACGCCTGCACGCGATGCTGTCCGACCAACCGGCGCGGGAGGATCGGCTCAACTTCGCGCCCTACGCCAAGACGCTGGTCGAGATGATCGCCGACCCCTACACCGATACGCCGCTGACCATCGGGGTCTTCGGCGGCTGGGGGCGCGGCAAGACGAGCCTGATGCGGATGGTGCAGGGGCGCCTGGACGCCCTCGACGCCGAGGCCCTCAGCCTCCGCACGGTGTGGTTCAACGCCTGGCTCTACAGCCGGGAGCGGGCCGTCTGGCGGTCGCTGATCGCCCGCGTGGTGCAGAGCGTGCGGCGGTTTGCCCTGACCGGCGACCACCGTGCGGCGCTGGATCAACTGGAGGCCCGTCTCTACCAACCGGCGCGGGCCGCCGACGAGCGGATCGTGCTGCCGCCGGGCTGCCTGCCGGGCCTGGAAGGCGTCGGCACGGTCACGCCCGCCGGGTTGGAGCTGCTCCGCCGCCGGGCGCAGCGCGCCGGCGACAAGCCCGGGGTCGAGGCCCTGACCGAACTGCTCCGCGACGCCCGGGTCAGCCGGGCGCTGAACTGGCGGGAGGCACTGGTGGCCCTGGACGACTTCCGCCGCCAGTTTGAGGACCTGAGCGCCGGTGTCCTGAATCACGGGCGGGTGGTCGTCTTCATCGACGACCTGGACCGCTGCCTGCCCGACAAGGCCGTCGAGGTGCTGGAGGCGGTCAAGCTCTTCCTCGACGTGCCGGG
>DAOTTS010000019.1:0-11134 GCA_034437735.1 Anaerolineae bacterium | reverse complement strand
CTGGCACAATACGGATTTCGACAGGACGAGGTCTTCAAGCCGCTTGAGGCGCTGAGCGGTGGCGAGCGGAGTCGCTTTGCGATGGCTGTGCTTGCGCTGGAACCGGCGAATCTGTTGCTGCTCGACGAGCCGACAAATCACCTGGATCTTCCCACACAGGAGGCGCTGCAGGAGGCATTGGCCGACTTTCCGGGGACGCTGTTGCTCGTATCGCACGACCGCTATCTGGTCAATGCGCTGGCGACGCAGATTTGGGTGCTGCACGACGGTCGGTTGCGTATCTACAAAGGGAACTACGCTGCGTATCAGGCTGCCCGGCGCCGGGCTGAGGCCGAGGCCAAGACTGCCTCGGAGATCCGGTCTGCCGAGGAGCAGGATGCCGCACGTCGTGCCCCCGGACGTGAAATTCTCCCACGCGCAGAGCGGGATTTGGAGGGGGTGGAGGCTCGGATTGAGGAGATGGAGCAGACGTTGGTCCGACTCGATCGAGCCCTATTCGAGGCCAACGAGGCAATGGAATGGACGCGGGTTCAGAAGCTCAACGTGAAGTATCAGGCTGCTCAGTCCAACCTGGATGATTTGATGTCCCGTTGGGAGCGCCTGGCGGAGGCTCAGGTTTAGTACGTAAGGAGAGGGAGGTATAGAGATGGATATTGGATCGCTCAACGTGACGGACGTGCAGGTGACAGAGGTTCGAGAGGTACCTTTCAGTGTGGGGCTGGTGCCGCCCTGGAATCCGGAACGTCGTATCACCACCCGGGACTACGTGGTCGTCCGGGTCGATACGAACGCCGGTCTATCCGGCATCGCGTTGGATGGTGATTACACGCCGGGTCTTCCTGCCCGAGCGCACGACGTCGAATCCCTCGTCGCGCCTCGGTTGGTGGGACAGCCGGTCATGGCGATGGAACGCCACACTGCGATGCTCCATGAGATCCGCCCGCACGGGCGATTCTTCTTCATCGCGTTAGCGCTTTGGGATATCGTTGGAAAAGCGGCAGGATTGCCGCTCTACAAGCTCTGGGGTGGCGCACGCGATAAGGTCAAGGTCTACGCCAGCACCGTCCAACATGGCCGCAGCCCCGAGGCTAGGGCCGAGGATTGCCTCCGGTTCCTGGAGCAGGGGTATCGGGCGGTCAAGCTGCGGCTCTCTGCCGATACGATCGCGGAGGATATCGCGCTGGTGGCTGCATGTCGTGAGGCGGTCGGGGATCGGATGGATCTGATGGTGGATGCGAATCAGGCCGGAAAGGGTCCGGGGTCTGATGCACCGGGCGTTCATTGGGATCTGGCGCGAGCTCAGGAGACGGCCCGTCTGCTGGGCGAGCTCGACGTCGCGTATCTCGAAGAGCCTCTTCCCTATCTCTTGGAGGAGGACGGAATGCGTTTGCGGGAGAGCTCGCCAATCCCGATCGCGGGGGGAGAGGGTAAGGTCGGGGTGCGGGCCTTTGCCGACCTGATCCGTCGGGGCGTCTACGACGTGATTCAGCCTGATCCGATCGTTGGAGGAACGCCGACCGATATGCTGAAGATTCGGGCCATCGCCGAGGGTGCCGGTCTGCCGCTGGTCTATCACCACGGCAAGAGCGGGCTAGGCTTTATGATCGGCCTGCATTTGGCAGCGGCATTCGGACGTTCGCCGTGGCTGGAATATATGGACGATGGGCCGTTCTGGCAGCCGGAAGGGTTTCAGGTCGGCTTTCAGGAGGTGGTCCCGGTTGACGCTGAAGGATATGTGCATAGCCCGGACGCGGCTGGGCTGGGCATCGAGTGGGATTCGGACTGGCTGGCGTCGATTGGGTTGTAGAACGTAGGTAGCACCGCCGTTTTCGGCGTGCGTTCGACACATCCAAAGCCCGGCTGCAAAGCCGGGCTTTGGATCCGTCATTCGAGGCGTGGGAGGCTCATTCTCCGGTATCAAAGGTGACCAGCGCGGTCATTCCCAGACGGATGGGGGGAACCTGTTCGTCCAGTTCCACGACCACGGGGTAAGTGACATCCCCGCGATAGTCGACGGCCTCCAGGCCGATCTCCGTGATGTGTCCCGCTAACTCCACGTCCGGGAGCGCGTCCAGGACAACCGTGGCGGGTTGGCCAACCTCGAGATCCGCGACGTCAAGCTCGTCGAGATCGATGGTGCGTACTTGGAGGGTCTCCAAGGTCGCGAGATTGAGCACGGGCATGCCGTAGGTCACGGCGGTGCCCTCCTCGACCATCAGCCGGGTGACGGTGCCGGCAAAGGGCGCCCGCAGTTCAGTGCGTTCCAGGGCCACCTCGGCCTTCTCCACCGTGACTTCAGCTTCCTGGATCGCGGCCTCTGCGGCCTGGATCTCCTCATCTTGAACCGGGGCCTTGAGCTGTTCGAGCTGAGCCTTGGCGACCTCGGCCTGGGATCTCGCTGCTGTGATATTGGTATAGGCTGCGTAGAGTTGCGCGTCTTGCTGGGGGGGCAGCGCGTCAAGGCGGGCCTGGGCGGCGGCAAGCTGTTCGCGAGCGGCGTGCCAGGCGAAACGGGCCTCCTCCTCGAACCGGCCCAACGTTGGGCAGACTTCCTCTTTGCTCCCGTCGGGCTTCTCGATGGTCCGGCACTTCATCGTATCGTCGTGAGCCAGCCGCGTGACCAGCTCCCGGGCCTGCGCGGCGGCGACCTCAGCCTTGGCGTCGGCGATCTCTGCCTCGTGGGCCCCGGTCAGAAGCCGGGAACGCTGCGCGATGGTCTGGGTGATGGCGGATTGAGACGCGTCAATCTGGGCTTCCAGGACCGCGATGTCCTCAGATCGGGGACCCGAGGTCAAGCGTGCCAACTGCGCCTCCGCTTGAGCGACGGCGGCTTCTGCCTGCTGCACGGCGAGTTCTGCATCGGTGGGATCGAGGCTCAGCAACAGATCGCCTGCCTGAACCGCGTCCCCTTCCTCCACCTCCTGCGTCAATACCGTGCCTGTGCTCTCAAAGCTCAGGGTGCGGGACTCGGCGGCTTCGACGCGGCCCTCGGCCAGGACGACGTCGGCGTCGACCCGGGTCACGACCGGAGGCGGCGTTGCCTCCGTCTGCGTGTCCCCTCCGATTTGGCCGCATGCGGCGGTCACAAGCAGGATCCCCAGGATCCCGGTCCAAAGTACGATACGTTTCATACTGACGTCACTCCTCTTCATGTGCATGTCATTCCATAAGCGTCGGTACGCAAGAATAAGTCCGAAACTGTCGTTGAATTCATTCGTAAGCCAACACCTCGCGAATCGTCAGCCGCGTGGCATTGCGGGCGGGAAGCAAGCTCGCCAGCACGGAGAGGATCACGACCACGCCGAGCCATATCCCAAATCCCTTGACCGTGAAGGCGATCTCCGCTTTCGCGCTGAAGATGGTCTGGCTGATGACGTTCGACAGGATATAGCTGATGGGCACGGAGAGCAATGCGCCGATCAGATAGCTCAACATTCCGACGATCAATCCCTCGACGATGACCAGTTTGGCCACAATCCGATTGTGCGCGCCGATCGCCCGCATCACGCCGATCTCTCGCGTCCGCTCCAGCACGTTCATGCTCATCGTGCCGGTCAGGCCGATGCTGCCCACCAGCGCGGTGGTGATGGCCATAATCAGCAACACCGTCGTGAGAATGCCCAGCACGTCGGAGAGCGAACCGGTGAAGTCCTTGCCCGCCTGTATCTCCGCGATCGGGTATCCTTGGGCGTCCAGGGTCCTCTCCAGGGCCTGGGCGACTTTCGCTTGATAGCGGTGGGTGTGCTCGAACGTGGTGACCCGGAACATCGACGCGCGCTGTCCCCCAGGTAGATAGTTTGCCATAAAGTCATAGTTCGCGTAGGCGATTTTGTCCTCGACGCCGGTGTATTGGAAGATGCCGACCACCGTCCAGGCTTCCTCCTCTCCTGCGATCTCAATGTCCAGGGTATCGCCGGGACGGAGCTCGGGGTAGGTCTCCCAGAAGACCTCGTTGACGACCATAGCGGTCTCGTCACCCGGCAGCAGCCAGCGCCCGGCGAGCATCTTGGGCTCGATCAACGGACTGTCCGCGGGTGGCGCCATCACGGCGACCGATTCTGCGGGCCCGTCATCGTCGTCGGCGAGGTTGCCGCTGGTCGCTGTCCATATCTCCACGGCCTCGACGCCCGGCGTCTCCAGGATTGCCTGGGTCACGGCGTGAGGGCGGTAGGGGCGTGCAAGATCCACGCTTACGTCGGCGCCAAAGTACTGCTTCATCTGGCCCGTTATCGCGTCGAGCGAGGCTTGCGTGTTAAAGACCGCGATGAAGATCGCGCCCCCCAGCGTCAGGGTGAAGAGCGTTAGAGCCAACCGTCCCTTGCGTCGGAACGTGTTGCGCAGGGAGATGAGCAGGGGACGGGCGAGTGTGCGCCATCGAGCGAGCTGGCGGTCGAGCCATCCCTGCTCCGCATCCGCCCCCAGTCCCTTGCTGCTGAGTGCCTTGCGCACGGTGATGCGCGCGCCTTTGAGCACCGGCAGAAGCCCGGCAACCGGAGGGATCAGCAGACCGACGGCGATCTGGAAGATCAACGCCTGGGGCACGATATAGAATGGCCGCATCTGGAAGTTCAGAATGCTGGCGGCGAACCCCGCCAGGTAATAGGCACCGACCGCGCCCGCCGGTACGGCAAACAGGAGCGCGATCAGGCTGAAGCTGCTGATCAGCAGCAGGTACATCATAATCACCTGGCGTCGCCGCGCGCCCACCAATTTCATCACCCCAATCTGTCGAAGGTGTTGGCTCAGCAGCGCGGACATCGTATTGAAGATAAGCGACCCGCTCAGGAAAAGAATCAGCAGCCCGATGATCATCAGGACCAGAAGCAGTGCCTCGATGATGTTGTTAAAAGGGTGCTGATTCTGGAGGGCCAGCCGGGTCTGGAAGACGGTCCGACCGCTCTTCTCGACCCGGTCGGTCACGGAAGTTGCGACCTTGCGGATCGCGGCCTTATCGTTGGGATCCGTGCTCACGGTCACCAGAAGTTCATCCAGGCTTTCGGGTGCGTGCAGCCATTCAAGGGTGTCGTAGGTGATAAAACCGCGATTGGCGCCGAGGATCAGCTCCTGGACGTTGGCCTGATCGAGGACCGCACCCGCGACGGTGAGGGTGCGGCGTGTGTTGTCCTCCAGCTCGATCTCCAGGGTGTCGCCAATCTCAACGCCCAAGGCGTCGAGTGTGAGATGTTCCAGGACCAACTCTTGATCGTTGGGGATCGGGTTCCCTTCTTTGGGGAGCCGGCGGTGTATGGACGATTGGGCGAAGTCTGGAATCGCGATCAGCGTCAGCGGCTCCCATTGACCGGGCGCTGACGCAACCCGCAGGGTGACCGTTCGCCGCCCTTCAGCCTTGTCGACCTCTTCCATCCGTTCGATGACGTCGACAAAGCCGGGATCGAACGGATAAGTCGTCAGGGTGATATTGGCGGGATGGGTCGACTCGTAGCTGGCGTTAAGGTCCCGAGCCAGAATCATATAGGTGCCCACATTAACCCCCAGGGCCAGCACGCCGACTGCGATGGAGGCCACCACCAGTAACGTTCGAACCTTGTTCCCCCAGAGGTCTGCGAGGACCTTGCGCCAGCGCGGTCTAATCATCGCCCAGAGCAAAGGATGGTGTGAGGACAGGGACCCTTTCGGGCTCAGGTGTCGGTGCCGGACGGGATGCGGCCCGTCTGCGTAGATCCGCTGTCTCTGCGATCTCACCGTCGACCAGTCGGATCAGACGACTGGCGCGCTGGGACAGGGTGTCATCATGGGTGACCATCACGATCGTCTTACCCTTGTCGACCAGATTCTCAAAAAGGCGCAGGATCACGTCGGCCGAGCGCGCGTCCAGGTTGCCGGTCGGTTCGTCGGCGACCACGATCGGTGGGTCGTTGGCCAGCGCTCGGGCGATGGCGGCGCTCTGCTGCTGCCCCCCGGAGACGGTGTGCGGCATCTTGTGGGCGAAGTCGGCCAATCCGACCGAGTCGAGTAGGGACATCGCGCGCTCGCGCCGTTCACCTGCCGGGACGGTCTCACAGAAATCCATCGGCAGCATCACATTCTCCACCAGGGAGAGCATCGGCAGCAACTGGTAGAATTGGAAGACAATGCCCATATTGCGGCCCCGCCACGAGGCGATCCGGCTCTCGGTCAGGGCGTGGATGTCGACATCATCTACCTGCACGGTGCCCTCGGTCGGCCGATCGATCCCTGTGAGCATATTGAGCAGCGTGGACTTCCCGCTGCCCGAGCGTCCCACGATGCTGATGAACTCGCCACGATAGAACGTCGCGTTGATGTCTTGGAGGGCCAGGAAATCCCCGACCGGTGTTTTATACGCTTTACTAACTTTATTCAAAACGAGAAGCGGTTCTTTCTTGTTGTAGTTGTTCGATGATTGGGTCTGTTTCATCATAACGATTTCATCTCCCCCCGGATTCCATCTGAAATCGGCGCACGCTTCATCCGGTCGGCCCCACCGTTGAGTTTGCCTTCGACCAGTTGTAACGTCCGCGTCGAGCGTTGTGATAAGCTCTGGTCGTGGGTGACCATCACGATAGTCTTGCCCTGATCGACCAGCTCTTGAAAGAGTGTGAAGATTCCTTCCGCCGTCGCCGAGTCCAGGCTGCCGGTCGGTTCGTCTGCCACGATAAGATCGGGATCGTTGGCCAGCGCGCGGGCGATAGCCACCCTCTGCTTCTGACCACCGGAAATTCGTGATGGAATCTTGTGCATATGATCCTTCAACCCCACCCGAGTGAGCAGATCCACGGCTCGGGCGTAACTCTCCTGCGGCTTGTAGAGTCCGCACATATCGATCGGCATAAGCACGTTGTCGATGAGCGAGAGCTGCGGCAGAAGTTCGAAGGATTGATAGATGACGCCCAGGGTTTTGCCGCGCCATAAGGATCGCTCATTTTCGCTGAGATGGTGAATTGAGGTGCCCTGGACCCATATTTTGCCTTCGGTCATAGTGTCGACGCCGGTGATCATGTTGACCAACGTGGACTTACCCGCGCCGGACTTGCCGATCACTGTGATGAACTCTCCGCGATAGAAATCCGCTGTGATGCCCTTGAGCGCCGTAAACGTCCCGGCTCCCGTCTCATACGTCTTGACGACGTGCTCCAATTGCACCAGTGGTTCTCGGTTCTGCGTTGCCAATCTTACTCCTTAACTCTGCGTTATCAAACCTTATTTAAACTTTTTGCACATCTCTCCCATTAGATAATAACAAGTTTGTGTGGAGAATGGAAGTGTTTGGGATCACATCCTCGATTCAAAACTATGACAGAAGTCATACTTCAGGGTCACAACCTCGGTCAGATACCCCACAGCTTTCAAAAGTGTGTTAATATTAAAATGTATGCAGACAAATAGCTTACAGACAGAGGGTGTATCGAGACAGTCCATCGCCTCAAAACCTAGCGCAGCGAAGACTGAGCGGACCGGGCCGGTCGGTGGGGAAGCCCTGGAGCCCGGGCTTTTGCCTGTGTTGCGGATCTATGTGTTTCTTCGCTTTGGTGCGATGGTCCTGGTCGCCGGCGTGTTTCTTGGCGGGATCGGCGTGCCGTTCGAACCGGAATTTATCCCTACGGGTGCCCTATTTCTCTTGGAAATCATCTTCTTCCTGGTCTATCTCTATTGGCCGCCGGTTCAGAAGAAGCTGGGCTCGCTCTACCTGCCCATCGCGCTGCTGGCTGCCTCGGCGGGGCCGATCCTGGAGATGCGATACGTCTTCACCGCCCGCCAGCCGGACTATATCGGCGAGTTCTGGTTGATCTTCCCGTTTCTCAGCATTCCGTTGATCCTGATGGCGTGGCAGTACAGTTACCGGGAGGTGGTCTGGTTCTGTGTGAGCACGGCGATGTTGGACTTAGGGTTGGTGATGATCTCCCATCAGGATCGCCCCTTCCACACCTTTTACAGCGGTGGATCCGTGCTCACCCGGACGCTCTTCTTTCTGGTCATCGGCAAGGTGGTATCGACCTTGATGGAGGCACAGCGGTCCCAACGCCGGCAGCTCGCCCGGGCGAATCGGCGTCTCGTCCGCTATGCATCGACGATCGAGCAACTCTCGGTCACCCGCGAGCGCAACCGCCTGGCTCAGGAGATGCACGATACGTTGGCGCATACCCTCAGTGCTCTTGCGGTGGAGCTGGATGCCCTTTCTACCGTCTGGACGCCCGAAGCTTCCCGCGCCCGGCGGATCCTCGACCACGCGCTGTCGACCACGCGTAACGGTCTCGACGAGACCCGGCGGGCCCTTCGAGATATGCGCGCCTCCCCCCTGGAGGATCTGGGTCTGGCTCGGGCTGTCCGCAATCTCGCTCGTAACACCGCCGATCGTTGCGGTCTTCAGCTGACGCTTAAGGGATCCGAGGACTTCGGCGATTTACCTCCGGAGGTCGAACACACCTACTATCGGGTTGCCCAGGAGGCGCTGGAGAATGTGGTGCGTCACGCAGATGCGGACGCGCTTGTGGCGGGGTTGGAATGGCAGGATCACCAGCTTGTGCTGACGATCCAGGATGACGGCAAAGGGTTGCCCGATGCGATGTTCCGCGATCCTTCGCACTTTGGCCTGCGGGGGATGTGCGAGCGGGCGGACTTCATCGGCGGGGATCTGACGATTCGAAGTGATCCGGACGAGGGCACGACGATTGTGCTCAGGACGGAGATCCACGATGCCTGGAGGGATCTGTGATTCGCGTGCTCATTTGTGACGATCAATGGATCGTCTGTGAGGGGTTGGAGGCCATTCTTGAGGCCGAGCCGGATATCGAGATCGTCGGTACCGCTCAGAACGGCGCGGAGGCCCTGAAGGCGGTGCCGGAGAGTCGTCCTGATGTGGTCTTGATGGATCTGAAGATGCCGGTGATGAATGGGGTGCAAGCAACCCGGAAGATCAAAGAGGCGCATCCTGACGTCGAGATTCTGGTGCTCACGACCTACGATGCCGATGAGTGGGTCTTTGATGCGATACGGAATGGAGCGGCGGGTTATCTGCTCAAGGGCACGCCCCGCGAGACCTTGGTCGCGGCGATTAAGGGCACGGCGGCGGGCGAATCGTACATCGATCCCAAGGTTGCCGGCAAGCTCCTCAACCACATCGCCCGGGGGGGCACGATCGAGGCGGAATCTATGTTATTGGACCGTTTGACCGATCGGGAGCGGGACGTCCTGCGCCTTTTAGCTCAGGGGATGAGCAACGCTGAGATCTCCGATACCCTCTATCTCTCGCACGGTACGGTGCGAAATTACGTCAGTGCGATCCTCTCCAAGCTCGACCTCGACGATCGCACCCAGGCTGCCGTCTGGGCGTTGCGCCACGGCGTGAGTTGAAGCTGTACTCCCATTGCCGGCGTGTCCTAAGAGTTCCTTTGCTGTGAGGAAGCCGTCATAGCATATCGGGGAGCTGCGTTCGACGATAAAGGTCGTGTAGGGCTGCCGTGCCCATACGTCGCGTTAGGTTCTTGTGCTAAGCTCCATCTTGTGGTTTCATGATGGGGCTTTTATAGCTTCAGGCTTCGTTGATCATTCAATTCGGATACCTACCTGTCAGGAGGACAGATGCCCAATCGACCTAACGTGATATGGATCTTCGGCGACCAGCACCGCGCCCAGGCGCTCAGTTACATGGGCGATCCCAATGTACACACGCCCAATCTGGACCGTATGGCGGAGGAGGGCGTGCGTTTCACCAACGCCGTGAGCGGATGTCCGTGGTGTACCCCCTTTCGCGGCTCGCTGCTGACCAGCCGCTACATTCATCACTGCGTCGACCACACGCCGCAGCATATGGACCCGGACCTGCCGGTGGTCACCGACGTCTTCAACGACGAAGGATACCTTACCGCCTACTTTGGAAAGTGGCACCTGGGTGGGCACAATCAGATGACCTTCATCCCCCGGGACGAGCGGGGGCGATTCGACATCTGGCTGGGATATGAGAACAACAACGCCCAGTACGACTGTTGGATCCACGGACACGATCTGGAGGGGCGTGACGATACCGAACCGTTGGCTGAGAAGCTGGAGGTCTATGAGACCGACGCCTTGACCCAGCGGTTGCTCGACTTCCTGGAGACTTATCAGGAGGACCAACCCTTCTTCGCCGTGCTCTCTGTGCAGCCGCCGCATAATCCCCACGTGGCACCGCCGGCGTTCGAGTCCCGTCACGATCCCGAGTCCATTCTTCTCCGGCCGAACATTCCCGACATTCCCCGCATCACCGAACGGGCCCGGGAGGAGCTTGCGGGCTATTACGCCCAGATCGAGAACCTTGATTGGAACGTAGGGCGTATCGTCGATGCGCTGGCGGACCTGGGCTTGGATGAGAACACCCACGTGATCTTCTTCTCCGATCACGGCGACATGCACGGCTCGCATGGCTACGTGCGGAAGAGCAGTCCCTGGGAGGAGGCGATTCGGATTCCCTTCATCGTGAAACCGGCCGGCGAGCGGGTCCGCCCGGCGACCGACGTTCCGCTCAATCACGTGGACATTGCGCCCACGACGTTAGGGATGTGCGGCATTAACCCGCCGTTGTGGATGGAGGGCACCGATTTCTCGTACGACGTCGTTCCGGGACGCACCGAACCGGACGCTGTGCCCGACTCGGCCTTCCTGCAGCAACGTTACCGGAAGCGCTTTGACTGCCTGAACCGGGTCTGGCGGGGCGTCCGAACGTGGGATGGCTGGAAGTATATCTGTCTCGAGGGACAGCCGATCATGATGTTCAACTTGAACGAGGATCCCTACGAGATGGCCAACCTGGCGTTCCTCGATGACTACAACGATGAGCGCGCGGCGCTCCAGGCGGAGCTCGCCCGGTGGTTGGATCTCACGGGCGATGATTTTCCCCTGCCCAAGCTCTGAGGATGTCGGGTCTCGACGTTTTGCACGAGGGAACCATCATACGCAACGCCTTGATCTGTGGTACGCTTTGAGGGGGCAAGGGGTGAGCGCGCTGGGGAGGAGAGGATGTCTGAAAAAGATGTCTGAAAAGGGTGTCTGGGATGTTGTCTGGAATGGATGTCTGGGATGGTGTCTGGCATGATGTCAAGATCGCTTGAGGACGTGGTGTACAGGCTGGAGTCCGTCTTCGGGCCGTGGTCCCACGTGGATGAGGACCATCAATGGGATC
>DAOTTS010000018.1:0-40347 GCA_034437735.1 Anaerolineae bacterium | reverse complement strand
CCTGTATAATCTGATCTGAGTTGAAAGTCATGGCTATCCTCCAGTTCAGGGGTTGTGGTGACCTTACTGTTCTGTAGGATACCTGATTTTCAACTCATTTGAAACACACCCGTTGCGCTTTGTTCATATTCCCGCTCAGCGAGGCGACGACCTCTTCATAGACCTCTAAGGCGGATTGTAGGTGCCCATCTTGCAGGCGTAATTTTGCCAGCGTATCCAAATTTTCAGCCCGCTGCACGAGGTCATCTGCGATGAGCGATTGTTGGAGCAGGATGCGTGAGAGGTCCCGTTGTCCCTGCTGATCCAGCATGGGAGCCAGGGTCTGAGCAATCTGTGAGGCCTCTTTGAGGGCTCCGGCCTTGAGCAGATGATGATACCAGGTCAGTGCGCGGGCAAGTATCTGTTTCTGGAGCTCGGGATCCGATTCCCGTCGTAGCCAAAGACCCAGGATGCCATTGCTATCTCGGGCCAGCCAGGCGACTCGTGAATCTGACCACACCGTGCCGCTGCGGATCAGAGCTTGGCGGCGCGCTTCGTCCACGAACGGGCTGCCGTAATAGGTGGCGGCTCGTCGATGCAGCGCGCGCAGGTCGTCCGGCGTTAACCGATCGAGGATGGCATTTTGCATCAGGGTGTGAAACCGGTATCGCGGTTGCCCTGGGTCTAGGGTCGGCTTAACCATGCCGAGGTTTGTCCATTTATGAAGCATAGGGCCGGCATAGTGATCAGAAATTGAAGTGAGTGCTGAGAGCTGTTGGGCGGTAAACGGACGCGTGAGAATAGCAGCGGCTTCCAAGATCTGCCGTTCACCGGGATCGAGGTGATGAAGAAGGTCGCGCGCGAAGTATGCCGACCAGTTGTGAATATCCCGCTCTTTAATAGGTGGATCCTCCAGGAGCGTTTTGGGATTATGACCGGCCCTCACCCAACCCGAAGCCAACATTAGCGTTTCAGGATGCCCGCCTAGAAGCCGGTACAAGTCCTTCTTGATCTCGTAGGAAGTATTGCTAAGGCCTGGACATGTGCTCATCAATTGGATGGCGTGGTGCTCCTGTAGCAGAGGGAGGCGAATCTCACGCCGATGTTGAACCGGAAGGGTGTTGAGATCCGGCCATCTGCACTGTCCGGTGAAAAGGTAGGAGGTGTTGGCCTCCGCGCTCAAAAGGCCCAACAGGAGATTACGCAGGAGATCGTGGGCGATCTTGGGGGCGTTCACTGGGTCATCGTTGGGTTTCGGCGCCTCAAACCAAACGTCGATGTCCTCAAAGACAATGGCATACTGGGCGTCTGGGAGATATGCCTGAGCCTGCAAAGCCCGCTCGAAGGGGTCTTGGGTCGAATTCAACAGGTGACCGGCGGCCCGAGTGTGAGCATCTGCGGTGTGAGCTTGCCAGAAAGTCGCAATGTGATCAAGGGCGAGAAGGGGATCTTCGAGCTCCGTACACTGGATAATAAGATGATCCCGAATCTGCAGTCCGGATCGTTGAAGCAGGCTGCTGATCAATCGGCTCTTCCCGATGCCCGCTTCTCCCCAAAGATAGAAGACACGGACGCCCTCTTGGATCGCGGTGCGCATGGTCCGCATCTCCTTGATGCGATTGACGTGGGGCGGGATCGAGCCTGGTGTCTGTGGCTCCGGATGATCGATCGCAGAGTCACTGGCATTCGGGCGAACGAGGGTGCCGGGATCGGCCCGACTGTAAAGCATAGGTGCTCCCCAATCGAAACGGTGGTGTTCCGAGTTCTGTTCGCGATCCAGCGCTTGTAGTGCCTGACGGATCGCTTGGATGGCAGCCGTCGCACTTGATCCATCGCCGAGGGCAGAGTAAAGCTCCCGCTGGAGTGCCCGCGAGGATGGCTGCGGAAGTCCGATGGGAACGGTCAGAATTTCGGGAATTTTACGTCTTAGCGCCTTGGCTGCGACTGCATTAAAAGCATCGATCATACCGACGGGAGCCTCCTGGTAGGCTTGGAGGACCATGAGCCTTAACCCCCGACCTTTGACGAGATCTGTGAATTCTCGTGCGCTGATCCATTCGCTCCTACCGGTCTCCCCATCGATTCTCAAAAAACCTTGGCGTTGTTCGAGGTCATAAGTTCCCTGTCCCAAGTAGTGCAGCACGTGATAGTCATAACGCTGTAATGCGTCATACAGCGTATGTCGGGTTGCCTCGAAGAGGACGTGAAGTAGAACGCGGCCTTTCTCAATAGGTTCGGAAAGGGTTTTGTGCAGGTTGGTGAGTTCGTTCCTATAGTCCGGCACCGGTTGATCCGTGGGAGAAGGAATGGCAATCAGGACGTGGAGCGGAGAATCGGAAGGAGAGGGCGTGAGTGTGTTGCACTGACACAGACACCGACTCACGCTAAAGCGATCACTGAGCGCTAGAAAATGTCTCCCGTCGTGCAAATATTCCCAGGGCAGCCTCCACAGGGGAAGGGCATCCACGTCCAGATTGATCGCGAGTTGAATGGTTTCGGCGTCGGTTTCTTGGTTGAGGTAAGCTGCGAAAGCCTCGCCGTCGCCGAAAAGATACCGGAACAGTTGATATCCGTATTGGGCAACCTGGGTTTTGCTCGTTGCGTTGGACTTGACCCTGCGGAGTTTGGCTCGGTCGTCTTCTGGCAGGCTTTGTTGCTCCAATAACCATAGAGGTCCTAGCCGGGTCAGGCCGGTGGGACTATGCTCAAATTTGTGAGTGGATATCTTGCGCCCGTTGGGAGCTTCAGCGGTCGCGACGTATCTCGTTCCTTGTCTGTGAACCTCTAACCGCAACTTGGTCATCGTGTGAGCCTCACTCTCCAGGACTGCACCAATTTGCCTCGGTTAAATCTATCACCCGAGGACCCGATCGGTACTGCCCGTTACCTTACTCACGAACAGCTTCGGCACAAAAATCTCTAAAAAGGTTCCCACACCGTTGATGTCAGGGAGGCGCGCTCACGTTACGTAAGATCATTCAAGAATCTGATCCAATGCCTCACTCTGATCTAGAGAGACGTCTCGATTTTCGCGAGCTTTGTCCCTGCTCCTGAACACAAGCCTAAGGGGGGTTCCAGGGAATGCATAGAAGTCCCGGATGCGATTTTCTAGGTAGCGCTGGTACGAGAAATGGACCAGCTTGGGATCGTTGACAAAGAACACAAATCGGGGTGGACCGACCTGCGTCTGAATTGCATAGTAGACCCGTAGATTGCGCCCACTTCGGCTTGGTGGAGCATGGAGCATCAGGGCTTCCTGCACCAGGTCATTGAGCGTACCGGTCGGAATGCGCTGATACCGGGCCATCACGACCTCTCTCGCGGTAGGAAGCACGTGCTGCACGCGATCTCCGGTCAATGCAGAGATGAAGAGGATTGGGATGTGGCTTAGAAATTTGAGCTGATCGCGGACCTGAAACTCGAGGTCCTGACGATGCTTGCGCTGTTCCGGTGTGACGGCATCCCATTTGTTGACGATGACCACCACGCTGACCCCCTCATCTTGAATCATGCCGGCGATGTGGGTGTCCTGGGCGGTGACCCCTTCGGTGGCATCGATCATCAGCAGCGCAACTTCAGCGCGTCGCAGGGCTCGGGCGGTACGAAGTACGCTCCATTTTTCCACACCTGCGCTGACCCGTCCTCGCCTTCGTATGCCGGCGGTGTCGATAAGAACGATCTCCTGTCCTTCCCATAGGAGCCTCGTATCGACTGCGTCCCTCGTGGTTCCGGCCACGGGGCTGACAATGGCCCGCTCCTCGCCGATGAGTTGGTTGAGCAGGGAGGATTTGCCGACGTTAGGTCGTCCCAGGATTGCAATGTGGACCGCATCGTCCTCCGACGGGCGCCCCTCTTCGTCAGTTGGCAGCGATTCAACCACCCGATCGAGTAGATCTCCAATCCCGGCGCCATGGATGGCGGAGATGGTGAAGATCTCGCCCAGTCCCAGCTCGTAAAATTCGTAGGCCTGATGCTCGGCGGCTTGGCTTTCTACCTTGTTGGCGACCATAAGGACAGGTTTCTCGGAGCGTCGCAGAAGATTGGCAACCTCCCGGTCGGCATTCGTCAGTCCGGATCTGGCATCCGTGATAAAGAGGATGAGATCTGCTTCCTGAATGGCGATTTCAGCCTGGGCACGAATCATCGGGATAAAGGGAACCGAGTCCTCAAGCAGATGTTGAGAGGGGCCCGGTCGCCGACCTGACTCGACGGTTGGCGGCAGAATTTCGATCCCTCCGGTATCCACGACCAGGAAGGAACGTCCATTCCATTCGGATTCCGCGACGACGCGATCGCGGGTGGTCCCTGGAATGTCGCTGACGACGGCCCTGCGCTCACCGATAATGCGGTTGAACAGTGTCGATTTGCCGACGTTAGGTCGTCCTACAATAGCAACTAAAGGTTTAACCATAAATTCTCCGAGCTGGCATGGATGAATCTCATACCGAGACTTCAATAACTGCTTGTAAGTATACTAAAAACGTAAAATTTTCCAATACCATCTGTGGAATCGTGGATTTCTTGTCAAGCCATGCTGCAAAACGCGTGATCATTGAACGTGGATGGTGCTCGAAGGAGGGACATCGATTTTGTCAGAGATATCGAAAGCGTACCTATTTATGTGTATCCGTTTGGATGCGCAATCGAATTGACATTTGACGGTCTCTATGGCACCATGGCTACGCTATTATCCTTATGACTGGATTTGTAAAGGACATCGTGTGATGAGAAGAGAACTCGATCAGTTGATGGAACGACGCGATCTTGATGCGGTTTTCATCCAGGGGAAAGTGCTCGGCAACCCGCCGCTGATCTACGTACTGAACGGCGCCTCACTGACCCGTGCGGTCTTCATCAAGAAACGGGGTGCGGATCCTGTGCTGGTGGTAAGTCCCATGGAGCGTGAGGAGGCTGCAAAGACCGGGTACGATCTCGTGCTGACCCCGCGCTATCGTTATCGCGAACTGCTCCAACAGTATCCGGATGATGTGGTGAAAGCATCCGTTGTCTACTACCAACGGATATTTGAGGATTTGGGGGTGCAGGGGCGGGTGGGGTGCTATGGTTATGTCGACCAGGGATATGCGTACCAGCTCCTTGATGCGCTGGATGCGGAGACCCCGGACGTGACTTTGGTCGGTGAGATTCACCAGAACCTGATCCGAGAGGCGCGGGCGACCAAAGGGGAGGACGAGGTCGCGAGGATTCGTGATGTGGCCCGACGGACCGTTGACGTGGTGGCAAAGACCGTACAATTCCTGCAATCGTGTGCGGTGGGAGAAGATGAGATCCTGCGACAGCCCGATGGTACCATTTTGAGTGTGGGCGACGTGCACGAGCACATCAACTACTTGATTGCAGCCAATCGACTGGAGGATCCCGAGGGTTTCATCTTTGCGACCGGTCGGGATGCGGGAATCCCTCACAGTCGGGGGTCCCGGGAGAAGTCCATCCGGCTGGGTGAAAGCATTGTCTTCGATCTGTTTCCGCGAGAGATCGGCGGCGGATATTTCTTTGATATTACTCGGACTTTCTGTCTGGGGCACGCACCTGAAGAGGTCCAGACGCTCTATGACGATACCTTAGCGTGTCTGAACACGTTAAAGGAGAATGTGAAGGTTGGAGAGGCCGCGCGCCGTTATCAACAGATGGCGTGTGCGTTCTTTGAGGATCGAGGGTATCCAACCATTGCCCAGGATCCGACAACGGTCGAGGGATACGTCCATGGCATCGGGCACGGGCTGGGATTGGAGATTCACGAAGCGCCGAGTTTTCAGGATGCGTCGATCAATAAGGCTCGATTGAAGCCCGGTCACGTCTTCACAGTTGAGCCCGGGCTCTATTTCCCGGATCAAGGGATGGGGTGTCGTCTGGAGGACGTCCTCTGGATTGACCAGGAGGGTGAGGTCCATAATCTGACGCAGGCCCCCTATACGCTGGTCGTACCGATGGGAGATCAATGATGGCGTTGCGAGTGTTGGGTATTGAAACCTCGTGTGACGAGACGGCGGCCGCGGTGGTGGCGGATGGCACGTCGATACTTTCCAACGTGGTGGCTTCTCAGGTTGAACTTCACGCGAAATATGGCGGTATTTATCCTGAGATGGCGTCCCGGGAGCACGTCAAGGCCATGATCCCTGTTGTCAATGAGGCATTGTCGGCGGCGCACTTGGACTGGGATGACCTGGACGCGATAGCCGTAACGTATGGTCCGGGATTGCCGGGATCGCTTCTGATCGGACTCAATTATGCGAAGGGCGCTGCTTTAGGTCGGGGGCTCGACCTGATACCGGTCAATCACCTGGAGGGCCATCTCTACGCTCACTGGCTTCAAACGGGCTTTGAGGGAGCGGCGGATGGTGACCTGCGATTTCCGCTGGTTGTGCTGATCGTCTCCGGTGGACACACCGAGCTCATTTTGGTGCATGAGCACGGGCTTTACGAGCGGTTAGGGGGGACGCTGGACGATGCTGCCGGTGAGGCCTTTGATAAGGTCGCTCGAATGCTGAAGCTCAGTTATCCGGGAGGGCCGGCCATTGAGCGGATGGCTCGCCACGGGGAAGAGACGGCGTTTGATCTGCCGCGAGCCTGGCTGAACAACGCTTACGATTTCAGTTTCAGCGGTCTCAAAACTGCTGTGCTGCGCACGCTGGAAAAGTATAATGGACCGCTGCCGCAGAGCTTTTACGAGAATATGGCTGCCTCATTCCAGGCTGCCGTCATCGATGTCCTGGTTGAAAAGACCGCGATGGCTGCCGAAGAGTTCGGCGCTAAATCTGTCTTGCTCTCCGGTGGGGTGTCAGCAAATATGAAACTCAGGAAGGAAGCCCGGGATCGCATCCAGGTTGAGGTTTACGCGCTGCCAAAAGTGCTGTGTACAGATAACGCTGCGATGATCGCTGGGGCCGGATATTACAGATATCAGGCTGGCGATCGCGCCGGGTGGGATCTCGATATCAAGCCGGGATTGCGTCTGGCGCCCTAAGGCACTTTCCCTTGCCGGCACGTTCTTACGGTGGGCATCCTGGTTAGGGGTTTCTGAAGGCGCCCGGAATGAACACACGCCAGGGAAGCGCCTCCAGGACGTACGTGCGGTTGAGAAAATCTTGTCCGCTCCACCCCCCGATTGCGTAAATCTCCGTCTCAATCGACACAATACTCATATTGCGCCACTCGCCGACGATGGGCGTCTCTAGAACCGTCCATTCGTCGGTGCGGGGATTGTAGCGTTCGTTAAATCCCAATACAGTCTGCCAACCACCTCCTATGGCGTAGAGCTGCCCGCCTAGACTTGTCAGGCTTAGTCCTCCCCGGGGTTGGAGCATGGAGGTACAGATCTCCCAGCGATTCTCCTTCGGAAGATAGACTTCACAGGTGGATAGTTCCTGATCACCGTCAAACCCCCCGACGTAAAAAAGCCGGGTCTCTAACGTCGCGGCCGAACCAAAACCGCGTGCTTCCTGTGCGGGCGCAATGCTTGACCAGGCATCAGTCTCCGGATCATAGACGTAGCTTGGGGTCTGGTAGGCGGTGCCGTTCCATCCTCCGAATACAAAAGCTCTGCCATCGTAGGTGGTGATCCCGTAGGCACATAGGGGAACGGGCAGCGGTGCAACCTCGGTCCACGTCCCTGATGTTGGATCGAGGAGGTGGGTCTCAGACTGTGGCTGCAGATCCTGGTTGCATCCGCCGGGCACGAGGATGCCTTCCGGTAGGACCGCTGCCCCGATGTTGGCCAGGGTGACCGGTCTGGGCGTCCATTCCGTCCATACCTCGTCGGTGACCTGGTAAACGTCGACGCGATCGGTGGGCCCCTGATCGGTGATCCCACCAATAATCACGATCTCCTGATTCCAGAGTGCTGCCGCCGCCCCTGCTCTCCGTACCGGTAAGGGAGGCAGCTCGCGCCAATTCGCCTCCTCACCGGAAACGAGGACGTTCGTGGTAGTGTTCGTCTGTGCGAAAACCTCACCCGGACCCCGAGGAGAGCTCTGAACGGGCGTGCGCGCCGGGAATAGGATTGTGAGCAGGAAGATGGCGACGCCTGCGCCTAATGCAACCCAGCGGATCCAGGGCCAGGGCTCGCTGTCTGATGAAACGGCCTCAGCCTCGCCCGTGGTTTCCTGATCCTCCTTGGTTAGGTCTTCGTCGTCTTCCTCTGGCTCGTGCTCTTCCTCAACGGGTACCGTGATCCATCCTTTCTGGATCGCCAACATCGAAAGCTCGGTTCGGGAGGAGACCCCCGCTTTGGTGAAAATATTGCGCAGGTGGACCTTCACGGTGTTGGGGCTGATGTAGAGCTGTTCGGCGACCTCTCGGTTCGTGAGTCCGTCTGCTACGAGCTCGGTGATTTCGAGCTCTCGATCCGTCAGAGGTTCATTGTATTCAACGACCACGCAAGTCCTCCGGTTTGGGAAATGTAACCGCTTCTTTGCCCGCGAGCTTATCGAGAACCCGCGAGGCGATAATCTCTAGATGTTCGGGATACCGTACGAAATCGAGTTGATCGCCCGGTACGGTCAGCACGGGGCAGAGATCGAACGCTTCCATCCACTCCTCGTAGAAATGCCCGAGGCGGGTCAGATAGTCATCTGAGATACTGGCTTCGATAGTTCGTCCCCGTTTCTGAATGCGGGATCGTAAGGTGGGCGTGCTGGCCTTGATGTAGATAAGCAGGTCGGGTTTTGGCAACTTTGAGATGACAAGGCGGTAAAGGGCTCGATAGGCCTGATAATCCCGGTTGCTCATGTTGCCCAACGTATGGAGCGCCCGGGCAAATATGTGAGCGTCTTCGTAGATGCTGCGGTCGATAATCGCCGACTGACGCATCGCTGCCAAGTCCTGGATCTGCCTCGCGCGATGTCCCAGGAAAAAGATCTGAAGGTGAAAGCTCCATGTCCGCATATCTTGGTAAAAATCGGCAAGGTAAGGGTTATCGTCGACACTTTCATGAGCGACGTGCCAATTAAGCCGGTTGCCGAGTTTGTTAGCCAGTGATGTTTTTCCGGCGCCTATGTTGCCTGCAACGAGCACTAGATTTTTCGACAAGCTATCTCCTCGCGATCCATGGATGCGATTGTGCCCTCGTAATAGGGTGGTTAGCTGCTTTCCGCAATCGATGAGTCTTCACAGTGATAGGATTATACATGATCTTGATTGACTGCGTATTATAAAGACGGCAAACCTGGGGTCGGGGGCAGTCAGCAAGTTCCTGCGTCTGTTGACGTCGTCGTTCTTGATTCACGAAATCTTAGGTAAATGACGCGGTCAGTTTCGGCACGGATGAGAGCGTCATGACTCAGCCGGTGCCCTACGACCCATAGGATGCGATCCTGAGCATTGACCAATAGGGGAAGATGATCTCTCAATGGTCTGCGGACCTTGAGGTTAATCAGGAAATCGCTGAGGCGTACCTCGGAACCGCCCATTCCATGGGGGCGAAAGCGATCCCCACGCTTTCGGGTGCGAAGCCGGGGCCCGTCCCCGACCGCATCCGCGTCGAGCCAGGCGACCAGGGGATTGGGATTATCGGCGATGGCTGCTAGATTCCAATGGGTTGCCGTTTGGGCGTGGAGTTCCCACGATCCCGGGATCTGGGTCACGCCGGGAACCTCAAGGGGGAGCGTCGTTTGCGGCGTGAGCCACGGCTTCTCCTCAGGCAGATGGTAAGCGCCTCGATGGGCGATGGTGACGGTATCGTATCCGACGATGAGTTCCAGCCCGTGAGGGAGGGTCGCTCGATCACCGGTCGCACCGTGTTGGGCTACGTCCACGGCCTGTTCGATATGAGTAAAGCTCACGTCACGGAGGGTGGGGCGCAATTCGTAAACTGCGTGCCGGATAATGGAGCGCTGGACAGCAAGGGGTTCGTCCCGCCACCGGTCGAGATGGTAGATCTGTGCATCCGGGTGGCAATCCACACATAGGGTGTCTCTGGCGACGCTGATGAACTCCTGGAGCAGTTCGTAATCGGCTCGAACGACCTCCGCAAGATTGCAAAGACGGTCCTTCATATTGGGGTTGATGGCGGAGAGATAGGGTAAGACGTCGTGTCGCAGTTTGTTGCGAAAGTACGTGACGTCCTTATTGGTGTGGTCGAGATGCGGCTCCAGATTTTGGGCATCACAGTATGCCTCAATCATCGACCGGCTGACCCCAAGGAGCGGACGGATGAGTGCGATAGTGCTGTTGATCCTCGGGGCGTTCTCCAGAAAATGATACGCGTCAAGCCGAATCTTGGGAAGCATGCCCCGGAGCCCGACGAGGCCGGCGCCCCGGAGAAAGTGCATAAGCACAGTTTCCGCTTGATCGTCGGCATTGTGGGCGACCGCGACGCAGGAGGCCTTAACCTCCTCCGCGACGAGGCCCAGGAATCCATATCGCGCCTGACGGGCGGCTTCCTCCTCGGATAACCCTTCCTGCTCCGCGATCATGGGGATGTCGACCCGCTTACCGGTGAACGGTAATCCCCAAGTCTCGGCGAGATGGGCGACCCATGCCATATCCCGATCCGCTTCCTCACCTCGGATCCCGTGATGGAGGTGTGCAACGTGGAGGTTGAGCGAGTAGGCGGGCGCCAATCGTCGCAAAATGTGCAGGAGGGCCGTGGAATCCGGCCCTCCCGAGACGCCTACAACGATCTTAGCCCCTGGATCCAGGAGCTGGTGGCTGCGAATATAAGCCTCAACAACGGGTACTAGATCCATCTTGTCCATAATGACAGCTTACGGATGTCCGCAAGCGGCGTTCTTCTCTCCGATGGCGTTATCGGTCTCATGTCATCTCGGATGAGCGCCAACTGGGTTGCCTAAAGATTGACGACGGTGCCGCAGTAGTCACACGCGAGCTGTTGCATACCCTTGAACGCCGGTGGTAGAGGCGCGCTGCAATTCGGACAGATGGTCGGTATCTCTCGATCCTCTTCGATCGTCTCGGCTCCTTCCCCGTTGGGCTGGGGAGCTTCCCGGTCAGATCGTGCCAGGTCGATTTTCCCGCTTTGCACCCGGTGAATTCTCTCCACCCAGGCGTCGTTATCCATATGCTTAAGTTGCAGGGTGATCTCTCCGGGCGTTTCCCGGGTTCGCTCGTGAAACCGCAAAGTGAGGAGCTCTTTCCGCTTGAGAAAGGCGCGTTTGTCCTGAGATTCGAGTTCGCTGACCGCCCCAATGGGCGATTCCCATAGCTTCTCCTGGACGAGTTCCTTTTTGACGGCGATAAAGAGGACCTTCTTCTTGGCGATCTTTTCCCGCTGTTCAAAGATCAAGCGATTGGTTGTCAGGAAGAGAAGGCCTTCCGGCTCCTCACGGTCGCTGACCCATATCGCTTCACAGTAGTTGACGCCGTCTTCGTCCGGGTGGAGTTGAAAGGAAGCGTCGGCTAGATTATCCAGCAGGGCGTGCGCGTGATCCACTTTCCTTTGAATCTTGGTCACCTCTCCGGACGTCTTGGAGAAGGCACCGCGTATTCGTTGTTCGGCACTCTGGATGCTGCTCTCCACGGCGTCAATGTGCGCCTCAGCCTCGTCGATCAGATTGTGGTTTCGGGACGCTTCGGACAGGATTCGTTCGACGCCCCGGGCTGAATTTTTCAGAGCCCGCCGCTCGTTATCGATGAGCCGCATAGCCTCACGTCGCTGGCGTTGCCAGCGTTGCTCCAGCATCTTGGTGCTGGCTGCCCACCCGCTGCTAAACTGATACCCCCGGGTATCCAGCTCATCTAAGGTCTGTTTGAGATCATCCAGATTGTGTGTGACGTCCTCAACGGACGTGACCATAGACGTCAGTGCCAACGTGCCGGAGATACGCTCCCATTCTGTGCGGAGCGAGGATAGCCGCTCGGCAGGGCTTTGTGTCTCCGGTGTTTGATCTGCGCTCTGTTGACCCCCGGAAACATCAGATGCAACCAGCCGTCTAGGGCGTGCCGAGGTACTTCTGTTTGACTCTGACCGACTCGAACTGCGCTGAGAGGATCGACTGCCGGACTTCTTCCGTTTCGTGGCCATCCTTTACCCCCTTGTACAAAGCTAAAGCGTGAAACTCAGGCATTGTATGTTTCCTATTGGTGGCGCTGAATCTGCAGCGCGGCGTTGAATCTGGTCTGGGCTGCCTATTCTACTGCTTGGTATCCTCAATGTAAGATCCGATCGACGCTTATGGTACGTTTGTGGGTGACACCACCTCCCTCTCCACGTCTGACGCTAGTCCGACCCAATCCTTTTTCGGAGAAAGGCCTCCATAAATTCATCAAGATCCCCATCCAGTACCGCTTGAACGTTGCCGGTCTCTTGGTCTGTCCGGTGATCCTTGACCATTTGGTAGGGGTGGAGGACGTAGGAGCGAATCTGGTTACCCCAGCCGGCATCGACGTGTTCGCCCTTGAGCTCGTCAATCTGAGCCTGAAGCTCCTCCTCTTGCTTCTGGATCAGGCGCGCTTTCAAAATCCGCATCGCCGTTTCCCGGTTCTGGGCTTGCGAGCGCTCGTTTTGGCACTGCACCACAATCTCTGTGGGCAGGTGGGTGATGCGCACGGCAGTCTCATTCTTCTGCATATGTTGACCGCCGGCCGACGAGGCGCGGAAGGTCGCCACCTCGATCTCGCTCGGATCGATGGTGATGTCGACGTCATCTTTGAGATCCGGCCATACCTCGACGAGGGCAAAGGATGTATGTCGCCGGTGCGCGGCATCAAAGGGAGATAAGCGGACGAGGCGGTGTACGCCTCGCTCCGAGCGTAAATAACCATAGGCGTAAGGGCCGCCGATGCTAATTGTGGCGCTCTTGATACCCGCTTCTTCCCCTTCCATTGAGTCCAGCACCTCGGTCTTGAACTCTCGCTTCTCCGCCCAACGGAGGAACATGCGCAAAAGCATACTGGCCCAATCCTGGGAGTCGGTACCCCCGGCGCCGGCGTGAATGGCGAGAATGGCATCCCCTTTGTCGTGTCGCCCGGAGAAGAGTAATTCGAATTCGGCGCGCTCTAATTGCTGTTCGATCCGTTGGGTTTCGGCTTCAAGATCTGGGGCAAGACTTTCATCCTCAAACGATGCCAATTCCAGGGTGTCGGATACGTCCTGGCGGAATTGTTTCCAATAGTCAACGGTCTCCCGTAGGGTTGACATCTCCTGCATCACCTTGCGAGCGTTCTGCGGATTATTCCATAGGTTGGGATCTGCGCTCTTTTGTTCCAGCTCTTTTAACTGCTCAATCTTTGCGGGTAAGTCAAAGCCGCCTCCATATGGCTTCAATACGAGAGGCTAGCTTTTCAAGTCGATCAGAAAGTTCACTCACGGTCATTCCTCCGCTTTCACGTCATTGTATTGGGTCAATAGAAAAAGTCTGTAGGCTCGTCCCCCGTCGGCTTCCAAGACGCGCGATCAGGAGAGGCCTAGTAGTCCATCAATGAAGATCCGTCTGTCAAAGGGGGCCAGATCCTCGATCTTTTCACCCGTTCCTGCAAATCGCACCGGAAGATCCAAGCGATCTCCGATGGAGATTACCATGCCACCCTTGGCGCTTCCATCCAGCTTGGCCAAAATAATGCCGGTGACCTTGACCGCTTCAAGGAATTGCTGCGCTTGGATGAGCCCGTTCTGCCCGGTGGTGGCATCCAGCACGAGGAGCGTTTCGTGGGGTGCCCAGGCGACACGCTTTGCGATGACGCGCTGGATTTTCTCCAGTTCGGCCATCAGGTTATGCTGGGTGTGCAGGCGGCCTGCCGTATCGACGATCAAAACGTCGGCCTGGCGGGATCGGGCAAATTGAATGCTATCATAGACGACCGCACTGGGATCGCCGCCCTCCCGACCGGTGACCACGGGGGCGTTCACGCGTTCTCCCCATATCTTGATCTGGTCGATGGCGGCGGCTCGGAATGTGTCCGCCGCTGCCAATACGACATCCTTTCCCTGCCGTTGGAAGTGCGCCGCGAGTTTGCCGATGGTTGTCGTTTTTCCAGACCCGTTCACGCCCACAACGAGAATAACCGCCATCTGCCAATCCAGGTTCATGGGCTCTGGGTCCGGTAGGAGGTCCAGTAACGCCTCCCGCATCGCGCGTTGGAGATCTTCGGTGCGATAGAGCCCCTCTTGATCGATCTTCTCTCGTAGTTGTTCGACGAGCTTGAGGGTAGTCTCGACGGCGACGTCGCCCTGGATGAGCAGCGCTTCCAAATCTTCCCACGTCTCTTCATCGATCTCACCCGCGCCTAAAAGGTTGACGATCTGTCCGAAGACAGAATCGCGGGTCTTTCGTAAGCTCTCAAAGATTCCTTTCATATGCTTTTATTTCCTTCCTTGGTTGCATCGATTATAGCTTTACAAAATCGGGGAGTCAAGACAGACAGGAACTTCATCTCCCAGCTGAATTGACTTATAGGTTATCCGGCAGCGCAATGCACGCACGTTGACACCGGCATCAGCAGCGGCACGCAATGCAGCTCCAAATGCCGGATCTCTCTCGTCGTGGGGAGTGAAAGCCTGCGCGTCCTCCCGTTGAATGACAAAGAGCACGGTGGCTCTCTCCCCTTCTGCCACAATCTCCTGGAGGACTTGGAGATGCCGGGTGCCCCGCTGGGTCGGCGCATCGGGAAACCGCGCGGTACCGTTGGCGACCAGCGTCACGGATTTGACCTCAACCCAGTGTACGTTAAGCTTCTCTTGCACCATAAAATCGATCCGGCTGTGACCTCGTGTGACTTCCCGTTCGATGCTCTGGATATTTAATAGGCCGGGAAGGGAGCCGGCGTGAAGCGCCGCTGCGACGAGTTGATTAGGGAGTTGGGAGTTCATAGAGACTAACGTGTCGTCGAGATCAGCCAATACCACGTCGAATTGGGTCTTTCGGCCTGGATCGTGAACGGGATGAATCCATAACGTTCGTCTTGGTGTCAGCAACTCCTGAAGACGTCCGGGATTCGCCATGTGAGCTTGATAGACCTCACCCTGATACTCGACCTGTACGACAAAGCGATTCTCGCGGCGCAGAAATGCTGCTGGGATGAGCGTGCCGAAGTCGAGTTTGATGCGTTTGGAGGGGGAGGGGGTTTCGTTTTGTATGTAGTTGGTTGTCATAACGTTGGATTGTAAGGGTTCCCGACGTTGCGTCAAGCAAAAAGATATCGCGGGTTAGGTAAGAGATTCACTAATCCTAACCTTGATCTAACCTTAGATTTGTGTCATAATAGTAGTGATAGTACCATAGGGCTATTATGAGGAGGTTCGTCTTGATCCGACGTGAGCCTATGGGGTTAGAGTTGTAAGGGTTTGTTTTGCAAGGGGCGTTGTTGGAGTTAGGGAATTCTTACCAAAAGATCGGCGGAATTCATTTGATGAACGAATCCTTGCATAAGCTGTGGGTGAAACTTTTGTGATTTGCGTTACCTTTTTAGCTGTGATACAATCAGATATGATTCATAGGTAAGAAAAGGATATAGACCCTTTTCGTTTGTGTGTTGATGAATCATCTTGTGAGTGATAGGATATTATCATTGTGAGTAGGCTGGGGATTGAGATCAACCATAACACATAGGGGGGCCGGATCCCAGTGTTTCCTTACGTGAAGACCCAAAATCCTCTGGCTCAATTCAACCGGGTAAGCATAGTTTCCGGTCTATGCTTCACAGCAATCAAGGTCCGGTAAAGGAGGCGCTGATGCGCGGAAATAGAAGCTTGGTTGTTATTGCTCTCGTTTTGATTGTTTTGGTTGCGATCGCTGGTGGGGCGTATTATTACTTCACGGAGATCGCCGATTCTGGTGACGAACCGCCGATTGAGGCCACGGTGGAGGTAGAGGAGGCGGTTGAGACGACGGAGATCGTCGTATCGATTCAGAGTATCCCCCGTGGTAAACAGATCAGCGAAGAAGAAAACGCCATTGAGATGCAGGCGTGGCCCAATGACAATCTCCCCACGGCGTATTATACCGACATCGCCGAGGTTGAGGGCAAGTATGCGTTATTGAACATCCCGAGGGGGATGCCGATACTACCGGATATGGTGGGTCAGCCCGGAGGGATGCTTTCGGTTTCCGGCTCTGCTGCCGCGTTATTTGGTCCGGAGGATCGGGTGGCTTATGCGATCCCGATGGATACTCAGGGGGCGGTCGCGTGGGCTGTGGAACCTGGGGATCGTGTGGATGTTTTGGCCTCGATTGCGATGGAGTCGAGCGAAGCGGAATTTTCTAAAGAGGGTGTCAAGCAGTTTACCTATCTTGAGACAACGGATGGACCCAGCCAGACCAGTTTATTCGGCAAATTCGAGCAGTTACCCAATGGACGTTGGGCCGCGATCTATCCCGTTGAGGCGCCGGGTTCGAATCTCCCCACGCGGTTTGTTCAGTTGACGGTCCAGGATGCCCAGGTTTGGCACGTCGGCCCGTGGAAGCAGAACCAGCAACAACAGGCCGCGGCCACCGGTGAGGAGGGTGGGGGAGAGGGCGCGTTGGGTGAGGCCCCTGCACAGGCTGCGCCAACGCCCATCCCGGATCTCCAGGAGGACAGAGATATTCAACTCGTGACGCTGCTGGTCACCCGAGAGGACGCATTAATCTTAAAGTATCTTCATGAGATGGGGGCAGACCTTGATCTGGTGCTTCGACCCGCTGGGCGTGAGGGCACGGTCATCCAAACCCAGCCTGTGTGGTTCCGGTATATCTTGGATAAGTATCAGTTGCCCAATGCGATCCCGGAAGAGCCGGTAGCGCCTGCTGCGGTTCGGGATCCTTTGGAACCCTTGCCAGTTCAGACCCCTGAACCCGAAGAGGCTGAGGAGTAGTACGGACTAACCTATGCCAGACACTATTAAAGTAATGATCGTAGACGATATCGCGGAGACGCGAGAGCAGTTGCGTAAGCTGCTCTCGTTTGATCCCGATATCGAAGTTGTCGCGATGTTAGGGAGCGGGGAAGAAGCCATTGAGGCCGTCGAGGATGTGCATCCGGATGTCATTATGATGGATGTCAACCTCCCCGGTATGGATGGAATTGCGGCGACGTCAAAAGTGATTGAGAAAGACCCTACCGTCCAGGTTGTTATGCTCTCCGTTCAGGGGGAGACGGATTATCTCCGACGCGCGATGATGGCGGGGGCCCGTGATTACCTCACCAAGCCCCCGAGCGCGGATGAGATGATCGATGCCATACGGCGCGCGCATAAGCTGAAGCAACAGATGGGGACCGGTCCCCTGAGAGCGGGCGTCGAGATGGAGGAATCTGTACCGGACAAGAGACGGTCGCGCGCGTTGAATGGCAAGATTGTTACCGTCTATAGCCCGAAGGGGGGGACCGGGTGTACAACGCTTGCCGTCAATCTAGCAATTGCGATGCGGAGACTCTTGGGCTCGGATTCTAAAGTCTGTCTGATCGACGGGAGTTTGCAGTTCGGGGATGTGTCCATCTTCATGAAGTTGCAGGCAACACGTACGCTCGCTGATCTTGCACCCCACGCGGAGGATCTCGATCCCAATCTGTTGAACACTGTCATGGTGCCCCATGGATCCGGGGTCAAGGTCTTGGTTGCGCCGGAGTCCCCCGAACAGGCTGAGATTTTCAAGGAGGGGGGGATTGAGGATAGCGGGGCCAATCGACGATTTAAGGCGATTATTGATTTTGCCCGCTCCGAATTCGATTACGTGATTGTGGACACAGGCCATCAGGTGGACGATGTGCTTTTGGCTGTGATGGATGTCAACGATCTGTTGCTCTTGGTTACCCGACCGGTCATCCCTGAAATACGGGGGGCCCGTCTCTTTGTCCAGCTTCTCCAAAAATTGGAGTATGATCTGGACCGGTTGGCGCTTCTGATTAATGGTGTGGACAACAAGCGCATGGGTATTCAACCTGAGGCGATTGAGCGCGCGATGATGCCGGCCCTTGCGCATTTGCCGCTGGATGAGCGTACGGCGTTGCGATCTGCGAATCTTGGTGAACCTGTGATGATGAAGGGGGGGCGGACCGATCTGGGACAGGCTGTCACTGAGTTAGCCGAGAAGGTTCATGAGCGTGTCTTTGCTTCTTCGTCGGAAGAGGATGAAGAGGCGGCCGAGGAACCGCAGCGGCGAGCGGGGTTAGGACGTTTACTGTAGGAACACGTTATTTAGCATTAAGGGGGAATGATGTCTCTCTTACGCAGAATTGAAAAGAAACCCTCATCGGATCGTTCCAGCGATGAGGGCAAACGGAAGCGATCGTCTTCGAACTCCAATTCTGAAAGATCTGGGGTTCAGCGCCGCCCTGTGCCGAGGGCGCGCGATGCTTATAAGGACCTGAAGAACCGGGTGCAAAACCGGCTCATTGCTGAATTGGATCCGGCGATGGATGTGTCTCGGACGGGAGAGGTACGGGAGACCATCCGGGAGATGTATGAGTCTATTCTCCAGGAAGAAAGCATTATTCTAGGGCGTCGTGAGCGCGACACGCTCTTCGAACAGATTGTTGCTGAGATCTTGGGCCTTGGCCCGCTCCAACCGCTGCTCGCGGAGGATTCTGTCAGCGAGATTATGGTGAACGGGCCGAAGAAGATATTTGTGGAGCGCAATGGTAAGTTACAGCGCACCAATATCGCGTTTGAGTCCGACGAGCACCTGATGCGAATCATCGAGCGCATTGTTGCCCCTCTGGGACGGCGTATTGATGAGAGCAGTCCGACGGTCGATGCCCGACTTGAGGATGGTTCCCGCGTCAATGCCGTTATTCCCCCTATCTCCTTGCAGGGCCCGATTCTGACCATCCGGAAATTCTTCACAGATCCTTTGACCGTCGAGGACTTAATTCGGTTTGGGACCGTCAGTGAGGAGTTGATGGAATTCCTAAAGGCATGCGTGGTTGCTGCGACCAACGTCGTCATCTCCGGCGGGACCGGTACGGGCAAGACGACGTTTCTCAATATCCTCTCTAACTATATCCCGAATGATGAACGCATTATCACCATTGAGAATGCCGCCGAGCTTCAGATCCGGGCGGAGCATGTGGTGACGCTCGAGTCTCGTCCGCCCAACGTTGAGGGTCGAGGTGAGATCTCGATTCGGGATTTGGTGATCAACTCCCTCCGGATGCGCCCGGATCGTATTGTAGTCGGTGAGTGCCGGGGCCCTGAATCTTTGGATATGCTCCAGGCGATGAATACCGGTCACGAGGGTAGCATGACCACGCTGCACGCAAACAATACTCGGGATGCCCTGTCCCGGTTGGAAACGATGGTCTTGATGGCTGGGATGGAGCTACCCCACCGCGCGATCCGGGAGCAGGTCGCTTCGGCTATCGACTTAATTGTCCAGTTGTCCCGCTTCCGGGACGGTTCTCGGCGTGTGATCTCTATCACCGAGGTACAGGGTATGGAAGGGGACGTCATCACCACGGCGGACGTGTTCAAGTTTGAGCAAAGTGGATTCGAGAACGGTCGGGTTATTGGGCGGCTTCGCCCCACAGGGATCCGACCTAAGTTTATGAACCGCATTGAGGAAGCTGGCATTCATCTACCTCCTTCGATCTTCGGCGTCGCCCAGCGACTGCGTTATTAAGGGTAACGTTTGGTCACCTATCCTCGGTGCGCCGACGTATATGTGAGAGGCTAGACTATGGGAATTCTCATCTTTGGCGGCGTTGTCTTTCTGATCGCGGTGGTTTTGTTGTTTGTTGGCCTTGCTCCGGCTCCAACCGGGCAAGCCCTGGTAGAACGTCGACTGGGCGATGCCCCGCAGCAAGAGACAGAGTCCCGTCAGCGTGAGGGGCGGTCCGAATCCATCGTAGGGGCGGCGGTCGATCGTGCTGTCGAGGGGCGGAGTTTTGCCGAAAACCTTGCGACACAGCTGGCTCAGGCCAACCTCAAGTGGACGGTGGGCGAGTTCTTGGCTATGTCTGCCATCATTGGGGTGGCGTTGAGTTTGGTTTTGTATGTGCTTAACCGACCGGTACTTATCCCGGTGGGACTGATTGGTGGTTTCTTGGGGCCCCGCATCTATCTCACGATCCGCAAGAACGGCCGGCTCAAGGAGTTTAATGATCAGTTGGGAGATGCCCTCAACCTGATGGTTAACTCCCTGCGGGCCGGTTATAGCACGATGCAGGCGCTCGAAGTGATCTCCAATGAGATGCCCGCTCCAATATCCGAGGAGTTCCGGCGGGTCGTCTTGGAGCTTCAGCTCGGTGTGCCATTCGACACAGCAATGGAAAACCTCCTCCGGCGGATGCCCAGCGCGGATATGGATTTGATTGTGACCGCGATGAGTGTTCAGCGTGAGGTTGGTGGTAACTTGGCCGAGGTCTTGGATGCGATCAGCTTCACAATCCGGGAGCGTGTGCGGATCAAGGGGGAGATCAAGACCTTGACCGCTCAGGGACGGATTACCGGGATTGTGATCACGCTACTTCCTATCGGTCTGTCTATTCTTCTGTACATGATCAACCCGGATTTTATGGGGCTCTTGTTTGCGGATGCATGTGGGTGGTTGATGGTGGGCCTGGCGGTTATCCTCATCGTGATCGGCTACGTGGCGGTGAACAAGATTGTAAGTATCGAGGTCTGAGGAGGTTAGTATGTTGTTACCTGTGATTATCATAGGGGCCCTGGTCGTGGCTATTGTCCTGGTGATCATCAATGTGCGGAAACGTGCCTCTTCCGAGAGCGTTGAGGATCGTCTGAACGAACTCGCGGCCTTAGGGCAGTCGGTGACCCTTGAGGAGCTAGAGCTTTCGCAACCGTTCAGCGAACGCGTCATCCTACCGGCCCTTGAGGGCTTGAGCCAGGTGGCTCAAAAATTCACGCCGCAAAACACACTTGAGGCGTCCCGGCACAAACTTGAGCTCGCTGGGATGGCGCATTCGTTGACGCCGGCCCAGTTCCTGGGGCTCCGGGTTGGCGGCGCCGTGGTGTTGGGGGGCGTCTCCCTTTTGGTTGCCTTCGCGTCATCAATTCCGTTCTCACGTCGTCTCATGATTATTGGGACAGCTTTTGTGTTGGGATACTTGCTGCCGGCCATATGGCTGGGATCCAAGATCTCCAGCCGCCAGGAGGAGGTCTCCAAGTCCCTTCCGGATGCGCTGGATCTGCTCACTATCTGTGTGGAAGCTGGACTTGGGTTTGACGCGTCGATGCAGAAGGTCGCCGAGAAGTGGGACAATGAGCTGAGCCGTGCATTTTCCAGGACGGTTCAGGAGATGCAGCTCGGTAAGACGCGTCGCGAATCAATGCGCAGTATGGCCAATAGTTTGGACGTGCCTGACATGACGTCCTTCACAGCCGCGATTATTCAGGCCGACCAGTTAGGTGTGAGTATGGCTAAGGTCATGCGGATCCAATCGGATACGATGCGGATGAAGCGGCGGCAACGTGCCGAGGAGAAAGCCCGTCAGGCCCCGGTGAAGATGATGTTCCCGCTGGTTTTCTTCATCTTTCCTACCATTCTCATCGTTTTGTTGGGACCGGCGATTCTTCAGATCCGCGACAGTGGCGTCATGGGTGGCTTGTAGATCACCCTTACTCGGGATCCATAGGTTCGTATCTTGTTAACTGAATAGGAGCTGGCGCTATTCCGTGACGTTAGGAACAGGACTCCAACAGCTCTATCGATGGTTTCTCGATCTCATCCTGCCGCCGCGTTGTGTCGTCTGTGGTAAGGTTGATATCTGGCTCTGCGAGACTTGCACGAGCCAGCTTTCTTTTTTCGAGGGACCGCAGTGTCCAAAATGTGGACGTCTTTGGAAAGGTTCGGGCTTGTGCTCCTTCTGTCGCGATCGTCCTCCCCTCGTCGCGTCCATTCGATCTGCCTTTCTCTTTCAGGGGGCGATCCAGGATGCGATTTACGCCTTTAAGTATCGCGGCGCTCGAAGGGTGGGGATCCTTCTGGCGCAGTGTATGGCCGAATTCTGGCTGCAGACCCCGGAAACGATCGACGTGCTTATACCCGTGCCGCTCCATCCCGACCGTGAGCGCCAGCGTGGGTACAATCAGGCAGCCATATTGGCGGAGACCTTGGGGTGTATGATCGAGCGCCCGGTGGCGACGGGGGCACTCGTCCGCGTCCGCCCCACACGCTCTCAGACTAAATTGAACGTGGCGGAAAGAAGACGCAACGTTGCGGATGCATTTACGTGTGTGATGGGTGAGGATATACGCGGTCGTGATATAATGTTAGTTGATGATGTGGCGACAACCGGCGCCACGTTGGACGCTTGTGCCGTTGCGCTGCTGGCAGGGGGTGCGCGCTCCGTGCGCGCATTCACGCTGGCGCGAGCGGTGTAGTTCTCCCTCTAAGACAAGGAGGATTACTATGGAGATGCTACAAATTCACACTCGGGACTTGGAGTTGACCGACCGTCTACGCGATTATGTAGAGAATAAGGTCCTTAAATTTCAGAGATATCTGCCGAAACTCGACAGTATCCGCGTCGATCTCTCTGAGAGTAATGCTCGGGATGCCTCCCGGCGTATGGTGGCCCAGATCACCATCTACGTGCCAAAGGCCATCCTCCGTGCTGAGGAGAGGGCCGGTGATATCTTTGCCGCGGTCGACCTAGTTCTCGACAAAATGTATCGTCGGGTGGAACGTTACAAGGGACGGCGCGAGGCAAAGCGGCGCGCTGGGGCAGCCGAGGTTGCGGCTGCGGTTCAGCGGATGGCGCCCCCCCTTTATGAAGAAGAGGAGGAGAGTCTTGGGCAGATTGTCAGGACGAAGGAATTTGAGGTCACGTCCATTCTGTCTCAGGATGCCATCGAGCAGATGGAGCTCCTAGGCCATCATTTCTTCGTCTACATCGACGCGGCGGATGGACGCTTAAGCGTGATCTATCGCCGCCAAGATGGTGATTACGGCGTGCTGAAGCCCATTTTCTAGCGTGGTTGCATCGATAGCGACAGGAGCACCGCGTATGTTCGCGGTGCTCCTGTCAGTTATTGGGCCTAATTCGGACATAAATTCAAGCATAAGTTCTTGTTGTGTGCGTTAGCCCTTAGCTTCATCCTTATCGTTGAGGGCGTTCTCCAGGACGACGCTCATACGATGGGCGAGAACGATCTCGAGATTCTTCTTGACGTCTACCGGGATTTCCTGCAGATCTTTCTCGTTTTGATCGGGGATGATGACCTTGGAAACGCCGGTTCGATGGGCCGCCAGGAGCTTCTCTTTCAAGCCGCCGACCGGAAGTATCCGGCCTCGCAACGTGATCTCCCCGGTCATCGCCACGGTATGGTCGACGGGAATGCCGGTGAATGCCGAACAGAGAGCGGTTGCGATCGTGATACCACCGGATGGACCATCTTTGGGGATCGCTCCCTCCGGAAAATGGATGTGGATGTCGTACTTGTCGAATTCGTCGGTATCGAGCTCCCAATCCTCGGCGTGCGCTTTGAGGTAGGTCAGTGCGGCTTGTGCGGACTCCTGCATGACGTCACCCAACTGACCGGTGAGAGTCAAATCGCCCTTTCCGGGTGTCAGTGCGACTTCGACCGGGAGCAGGTCCCCCCCGTTCGGCGTCCACGCCAGGCCCATTGCCACGCCGATGACGTCCGTCTCCTCCATGCGTGGTTCAATATAGTGGGGTGGGCCGAGATACCGCTCTACGCGGGTCTCCGTGATCGTGCGAATGGGCTGTTTGTCCTCAGCCAAGCGTCGGGTTGCTTTGCGACATAAGGTCGCGATCTCACGCTCCAGATTTCGCACACCTGATTCGTAGGTGTATTGGCGGATAAGTCTCTGAAGCACGTGGATAGGGAAGCGGGGGGGCGCCTTCGAGAGACCGTTCCGCTCGATCTGTCTGGGAATAAGAAACCGCCGAGCGATTTTGATCTTCTCGGATTCCGTGTATCCGGGGAATTCAAGGGTCTCCATTCGATCTTGAAGCGCAGAGGGTATCCAATCCACGACGTTCGCCGTGGCGATAAAGAGGATCTTGGATAGATCGTAGTCCAAATCGAGATAGTGATCGGAAAAGGCGTGATTCTGCTCGGGATCGAGAACCTCTAACAGCGCGGAGGCGGGATCGCCACGGAAATCGGCCCCGAGTTTGTCTACCTCATCCAACATAAAGACCGGATTGATGGTCCCGGCCCGGCGCATCGTCTGAATGATCCGGCCCGGCAGTGCGCCGATGTACGTTCGTCGGTGCCCCCGGATTTCGGCCTCATCTCGAGTGCCTCCCAATGAGACCCGCACAAATTCCCGCCCGAGTGCCTCGGCGATTGAGCGGCCCAGAGACGTTTTGCCGGTCCCCGGTGGGCCTACGAAACACAAAATCGCGGCCTGCGGCTGCTCGGGAGCGATTCTGCGCACCGCGATATATTCGAGAATACGATCCTTGGCTTTCGGGAGCCCATAGTGGCGCGATTCCAGAATCTCTTGAGCTTGGTAGAGCGCAAGCGTGTCCGGGCTTTCCTCCTTCCAGGGTAAGGTCAGGAGCCAATCCAGGTAAGTTCGGATGATGCCGACCTCCGGTGCCATGGGCGGCATGATAGAAAGGCGAGCTAGCTCCTCCTCCGCTTTTTCCCTGACGTAATCAGGTAGGTCCGTCTCATCGAGCTGCTGGCGGATTCTGAGCAAGTCCGAGGCAAAGGCGTCCTTTTCGCCCAGTTCCTCTTGAATGGCGCGTAGTTGTTCGCGCAAGAAGTATTCGCGTTGGCTCTTATCGACCTCTTCCTGCACGGTGACCTGAATCTGGTTTTCGAGTTCAAGGACGTCGAGTTCTTGGGCCAGATGCGAACTTATCTTTTGCAGGCGGCTGTCGATGTCTAACGTCTCAAAAATATTCTGTTGGGTCTCTGTCGTCAGATTCAGAACCTGGGCCACGATATCGCATAACTCGCCTGGACTTTCCACGTTCATCGCGTAGACGTAAGTCTCTTCCGGGATCGCTTGATTGAGGTCCACGACTTCCTCGAACATCGTCAGGACGGATCGGGCGAGTGCTTGATTCAGCGCTGTGTTCTCAAAATCTTCGGATAATCCCTCCACGTTGGCGATGAGAAAAGGGGATTCCTGGAGGTAATGGTGAATGCGGACGCGACCTACGGCCTGGGCGATGATGCTCACCGTACCGTCCGGTAGATTGATCGATCGGAGGATCATGATCTCTGTGCCAATGGTAAAGAGGTCCGAACCGACGGGATAGGCGTCCCGCTCGGTTTGCTTCTGACTCACGACGACGACCGGCCGGTGATGATCCGCGATATGGGAGAGGGCTTCCAGCGAGGCGGCCCGCCCGATGTAAAGGGGGGTCACCATACGCGGATAGACGACTTGATCGCGAAGCGGTAGGATGACGGCGTCGAAGGGTTCGGTGTAATCCGGCTTGACATCAAAGGTGTCATCAAACAAATCACCGGGCACCAGGGGGGGATGGTTCCAGTCCATAGTCCGTCTCCGTTCTCACTAAGGGTTATGCCTTGGGCCGAGTATCTGTCTATTGTCCTTATGATCGTGGATCCGAAGGCTATCCTGTTGTCAGGGCTGTGGCGATCGCATACTTAAGATCACTTGTCCTTGGCAGAGGAGGATTCCCATGGCTCATCTACCCAATCACCTTGGGGCAGAGTAAGGTCACCGTTCACACTCGACCAGGCTTCCCGGATATCGGCGACTAGGAAGATGGATCCGGTCGCGATGATCCCCATACCGGGTTTGAGCTGGGCACACGCCTGCTCCAGCGCCTTTTCCGGGTCGACGGCAATCTCGGCCCCGTGTCCGATCTCCGCGCAGAGGTCGGCTAGATCGTAAGGCGCTGCCGCTCGCGGATGGTAGGATCGGGTGACGATTACGTGTTCGCTGTGAGGGAGTAGAGCTTCGAGCATCCCCTCAATATCCTTATCATTCGACGCCCCGTAAATAAGCAGCCAGCGCGTGTCCGGGAACCACGTCTTCAGCGAGTCAACTAGGGCACTGGCGGAGTAGGGGTTATGGGCGCTGTCGACCACGACTGGTGGATGCCCCCTCAGCACTTCCAGTCTGCCCGCCCAGGAGGCATGCTGAAGACCTTGTCGAATCGTCTCCGGGGTGGTCCATACATGGCCCGTTTGGTTGAGCGTTGCTGCTGCGGCCACTGCCAACGTTGCATTCTCCTGCTGGAAATTGCCGATAAGCCCGACCTCATAGGAACCGTCGAAGGGCGAGGGATCGGGTTGGTGCCGAATGGTCACGATTTGGCTCTGAAGTTTGCGCGCCTCGATCTCCCATGTCCAATCGCGTCCCACGACCGAGATCGGGGCACTATGAGCTTCAGCGATGTCCTCCAAAACCTCGAGTGCGGATGGATCCTGAGGGGCTGACACGACGGGTACGCCCTGCTTGATGATGCCGCCCTTTTCGGCAGCGATCTCGGCTAAGGTATCCCCGAGGAGATAGGTGTGATCCAGGCTCAACGAGGTGATAATGCTTATCTCTGGGTGGATGACGTTCGTGGCATCCAGACGCCCTCCAAGCCCTACCTCCATCACTGCAAGATCGACCTTTCCCAATTGAAAGTAGAGAAAGGCCAACGCCGTGGCCACCTCGAAGGTTGTGATGCCGGGGATCGCGTCAACGGTGGGCTTGATGCTTTCGATGAGGGCCTTCATCCGTTCTCGGGTGATCGGTTCTCGATCAATTTGCATCCGCTCTCGGTACGTGTGCAGATGGGGGGAGGTGTAGAGGCCGGTTTTCAATCCGGCGGCCTGGGCGGTCTCAGCCATCATCACGGAGACCGACCCTTTACCTTTGGTGCCGGCGATATGGAGGGTGGGATAGGCATTCTGTGGGTCCCCCAGCTTGTCGAGGAGTCCGACGACGCGATCGATCTTGAACTCTCTGGGGCTATAGCGTTCAATGCGCTTCTTCTCGTAATCGACGAGACCGTAAAGGTAACGTAAGCTGTCGTGATAATTCATAGAGTGAGTTCCGTTTCTATTAGCGTGTACCTGCATACTTGTCCGCGCCCGGCGCTCGCGAGTGGTGATCACAAGGGCCCCGGGACGCTGGGTCGCCTCGACCTTACCACCTGTGATTCTACCCACCCTGCATGCTTTGGCAAGGACTGACCCCATCCGATGGGCGTTGAGTTTTCATTTTCGCCTTTGTGTGATAAAGTGGTTTTCAATGTATGTGAGGAGGCGTTCATGAAGTGGTGGCAATATGCGCTTCTGGTTATTTACCTTGCGGGCAACTTTTATGCCTATCTTAAACTTCGGGATAAACCCGCACCTTTCAGCTCGAAATATGTATCCGGCTGGATGCGTCCCTGGATTGCCATCTTGTGGATGTGGGGGCCGACGCTATGGTTCATGCCAGGGTTATGTTGGTTGAGTGTATCCGGGTTTCATGCGTCGACGGTGTTGTTGTTAAGTTTTTGTATACCGTTGGCCTATTTCGCAGTTTTCTTTCTCTTTCTGAAACTTATTCCCTTCAGTAGCTCCAAGGATAAACTCTTTTCCATTACGATCATCGTGGTCCTTGCACTCTTTATCTATCTTGGCTTTTACAAAAGCTGGTCCAAATTTGAATTCTGGCGTCTTGCTCTTTATCTCTTTTCCATCTCGCTGCTTCCTCTGCTGTCGATTGGATTGATGATTGTGGCACCTCTCTTTATTATTCCCCTCGAACCGGGGACGCCCGGCTTGACTCGGGAATCCATTCGTATGGTAATTGGGCATTTTACCTCCTATCCCAAGCCGGCGTGGTGTGTGGAAGATGGCGAGGTTCAGACCCGCGTCAAGGGCAATGCATTTCTTGGCACGGGACCCAGTTGGTTGATGACCGAGCCTGAGAACCTTGTCGTTCTCAAGAAGGGGGTGAATTTCACCCGGCTGGCGGGTCCAGGTGTCGTACTGCCGGACACGGGGGAGTCCCCGTTCAAGGTCATCGACTTGCGCAATCAGATTCGCAGCACTCAGGTGACCGCGACGACGAAAGACGGCGTCGAGGTTCGTTTCCCGGTTTCCTCCCTCTTTCGGGTCAATCCGGATAATCGGTCGGTCGAGTTGAAGGAGCCCTGGCCCTACGTCGAGGATAACGTCTGGGACGTTGTCTTTGCGGAGCCGGTGGAACCTACCAGTCAGACGCCCCTGGAGGCGAATCAAGCGTATTCCTGGCAGGATCTTCCGTTGCGGATTGCCGTTCAGAAAGTGAAACAGGCGATCGGGTTTTACACGTACGCTCAATTGTACCGAGATGGCACAGATCCCGAACTTGTCAGCATCCACAAACAAGTGGAGGAAGCGTTCGAGTTGGATCCTGAGTCAGACCTGGGGAGACCGTTAACGCGATCGAGTATTGGAAAGTTGGTGCAACGGGCGGTGAGAAAGGAATTAGAACCGGAAGGCTTCGAAATCCACGGGGGCGGGATAGGGGCCGAGATCAGGCCGGTTGACGACCAGGTTACGGAGCAGCAGGTGGAGGAGTGGAAAGCGCGCTTCATCAAACAGATGGACGACTGGCAGGCTGAGGTCGAACAACTGCGCATCGAAAGTCAGGGCAGAGTGCGGGCTTCTCGGACGAATATGCTCGTCGACCTCGTGCAGGAGATCACCGAGAGGGCGAGCGACCGCAGATTAACGTCGGAGGCGATGGCTTATTGGGTGATTGATAGTTTGATGCAGATTACGGCAGACCCCGGAGTTCAGAGAATGCTCCCGGATTCCTCAATGCGAACCATTGAGGATCTTTCTGCGTGGGGGGAGCCTTCGCGTCGCAGGGAGGAGAACAACCAATGAAAGCTTCCATCTATCGCTATAGGCGCTGGGTGCACATCGCCGTGATGGTCGTTGCGGGCATACTCCTGGCTCTATCCATTTTTTTGATCAGGAAGGCTTTCCCGGAGAAGGCCAAACCCTGGCTTCTTTGGCTTGCGGCCGGTCAGTTGCTCGCAATGGTGACGTTCGGTGTGCTGCATACGTTGCGGATTTCGAACCAGTACGTTCAATCATTTTACGACCTTGTGCCATCGGAGGCGAAACAACTGATAAAGCAGTCCTATATAGGCCTGCGTAGTGTCCCGCCGCCCGACCCGGCGTTGGGGGTGCGGGATGGTCAGGTGGCACCCGATGGGCCGGACGTGCTGCGAAAGATCGGGGGACCGGGCAATCTAGGCGTCGCGCACAACAATGCTGCCGTCACCCAGCGTTTTGGAAAGCTGGATCGGATTTGGGGACCAAGTTTCGGCCCCCTGGAACCCTGGGAGCGGGTCTGGGATGTGGTCGACATCCGTCCGCAGCACCGCACCTTGCGGGTAGATTTTATGACCCGCGATGGCATTCCGGCGTACTGTGACGCCGAGATGACGTTTCGCGTTGCCAGTACCTTCGATCCGGACATCGAAGATGGGTGGGCGAGTGCTCGCTTGCGTCGCCATCCATCGCGCGATCAACCTAGGGCTGGTACCGGTGCGTCCGAATCGGCTGACCCCTATGGTTATGGGGGCGGCGATGAGCGATGGGATGCGATCGCACTCAAGCCGATGCGCGCTTCAGGATGCGACCAGGAGTCGGAAGAGGCCGAGAATGGTCGGGATAAATCCTATTCATACTCGGAAGATGCCGTTCTCAATCTTGTCAGGAACAAATACGTCACAAACTCGACCGATCCGCAGGCTGTTTCGAATTGGTCTATCGGTATCACACGGGGGGCTCTGGACGGTGCGATTCGCGATGAGCTTGAGAAGTATTGGTTGGATCAGTTCTGGGATCCGATTGACACATTTGTGAATGATGAGGTTGCAATCCCCGAACCCAGATCCTTGGTGCTTGAACGTGAGAAGATGAAGCTGATCAAGAAGCCGCTGCACGAGCTCCGGGCAGCGATCGCCAGAGAGATGCGTGAGACGGGAAGGGGACGAGGAGTCCAGATTGATAACGTCGAGTTGACCGAGCTCAAACCGGATGATCGAGCGATCTCCCGGCAGTGGCTGGAGACGTGGCGGGCTCAAGTTCAGAAAGAACTGGATCGTTATCACACGCAGAACCGATGGGCCAGGCTTCAGGCAGCGGAAACCGTCCGGGTCGACGTGAAGGCCAAGCTTATCACGCAGGTACTGGACCGTCTCGAGGAGATATCCGGTGGCGGCACACTGGCTGAGCTTTCGTCCGGTTTGATCATCACGGAGTTCCTGGGGGTGTTGGAGTCGATGTGCCGGCAGGGGCCTGAGATGCAGCGGCTGGCGTTCCAGCAGTCCGAAAGTCTGATCCGGGTGATCAACGCAATCCAGCGGGGGGACTCACCTTTCGGTTCGACCTTCGGTCCATGGGGGATGGGGCCGGTGCGATCGCTATCTGGCGATGATGAAACCGGTCGTTAGCGCGCCCACGATGAAAATGACGAGGGGATGAGGGATAGCGGAGATGCGACAACTGACGATTCCGGAAGAACTGGCGTTACCTCATTTGCTTGAGCTTGGTCAAGTGGATTCGGTACTGTTTCGTTACTTTGCTAAGGGCTATGAAAAAATCTATGAAGGGGATTATGAGGCAGCTATCAAAAAAGCTGATCAAATTGTTGTGGCGGCGGGAAGCGACCGCTCTACGGCTTCTTGTGGGAAGTTACTCCTTGCTGAGGCGTTGAGAAGAATGGGACGTTTGCTGGAGTCGATTGAGGTCGTTAAAGCTTCTCGGCGCTGGCTGGAATTGCAAAACGGATTCAGATCGCGTTATAATGACGCTATTGCCTTTTACTTTGAGGGTTGTCTGCGCTATATGCTCCGAGATGAGACAGGGGTTATGGCAGCTTTTACCTATGCTCAACAGGAGTTGGTTAAAATTCAGGATTTGTGGTGGGTTGATAGAATTTACCATCGGAAATTTGACTGCCAGAGGGTTCAGAATTGGATAGAAGAACTCCTCGATCTAGAATTAGAGCGTAGCCATGGGACTACTTTTGTCGTTCCTGTTTACGAATTATTGCTGCAAAGGATAAGTTTAACTCGCGCGAAGGAAATTTACCCCTTTCAGGTCTTAATCCCTGCAGAGTTAGTTGCAAAACATCTGTCGGAAGGACCGGAATACCCATTGGATGAGTATGTGCCTATTATGAACCAGACAATTTTCTTTATGTCATTGGAACCGGATGTAAACTATGTGGCCATACGCAGTTCAGAAGATGGTGACATAGTTCCTCAAGTAAAAAAAGGAGAGTTGTGTGTTTTTGAAGCTATTACTTCTGTTGCGGAAAAACAGAAATATGACCGTCCAATCACAAACCGATCTTTTGTTAGATTAGAAGATGGGAAAATCGCATTCAGACCTATCCCGAATAACAAAGATGAAGATGATGAAAATAAAGACTTTTTTTTGGGTATTCTGCGTTTGATTATAAGAGAGGATAGTGAGTCATGAGCTACGGAGAGCACCGGGTACTGGTGATGGGGGCGGCGGGTCTGGATATGAAGGTGCAGCCCCGGACCGAGGTGATTGAGTCCGCGCGCTCCAATCCCGCGCGTATCTGGCGTGGATGGGGCGGTGTCGCCCGTAATATCGCCGAAAACCTCGTGCATCTGGGGTCGGACGTTCAGTTGATGACCGCGGTCGGGGATGACAACTGGGGACGTGAGCTCCTTGAGCATCTTGACGACCTTGGCATTGAGACGGATACGGTTGTCGTCTCGTCGGATCACGCCACGGCCTCCTATGTGGGGATTCATCACGCGGACAAGAAGCTTTGGGTCGCGTTTGATGACATGGCCGTCATCCAAGATATCACGCCGGCGCATCTCGAGCGGTGGCGCTATCTCTTCAACGACGTGGATATGATCTGCATCGATGCCAACCTTTCGCCCGAGACGCTTGACGCGCTCTTCAAGATGGCGGAGGCGTTCGATATTCCGGTGTGTGGCGACCCAACGGCGGCCCTGCTGGCCCACAGGTTCCATCCGCATCTCGACAAGATGACGGCGGTGACGCCGGATATGGACGAGGCGATGGCTCTCGTTGGCGAGGAGTTGCTGGGGGACGAGGGCATCAGCTATGGAGCCCGGCGCCTGGTGAACTTTGGGGTGGATCTGGCGATCATCACGTTAGGGGCCGAGGGGCTCTACTACGCGACCTCGGACGAAAACGGACGGCTGCCGGCGTTTTCGGTTGACGTGGTCGATCCGACCGGCGCAGGCGATGGGTTGACGGCGGCCGTCGCCTATGGCCTTCTTGAGAACATCTCGCCGGAGGAGGTCGTGCGTCTGGGGATGGCCGCGGCTGCCCAGACGATCGCCTGTCCAGCGACCGTATGTCCGGATTTGGATCTTGAGACCCTCTACGAGCGCCTGACGGCTTGATCGTGGGTCTGATTTTTGTTATATCGTACATAGGTTTCTGTCGTTTACATAGCTTAAGTAGGAGGCAGTCACGTGGTTGCGTTAGTTTCTCCTGATCGTGTTGTGTTTCGTGAGATGGGTAGTGATGATCCCTGGTTGCCGGGGGAGGTTCCGGGCTCGGTCCATACCGACCTTCTGAACCTCGGCCGGATTCCCGATCCTTTTGTGGCAGATAACGAGCTTCAGGTGCAGTGGGTTGCGGAGCGGGCGTGGGAGTACCGGGTTCTGTTTGACGTGGATCCGGCTATGGTTGAGGCCGAACGGGTTTTCCTGGTCTGTGAGGGTTTGGATACGTTGGCCCGCGTCTCTTTCAACGGTGAGCCCTTGGGGGAGACCGACAACATGTTCCGCCGGTACCGGTGGGACGTGACGGACGTCCTGAAGGCCGGAGAGAATGAGATGCACGTGACCTTCGCATCCACCGTCGAAACAATGTTGGAGGCGCAGGCGGACGAGCCCTTGATCGGCCCTTCGCAGTCGATTCCTGGCGGCGCCCACGTGCGCAAGGCGCCCTGCCAGTTCGGCTGGGATTGGGGGCCGCAGCTACCCCCCGTTGGAATTTGGAAGCCGGTGCGGCTTGAGGCCCACACGACGGCACGGTTGGAGAACGTCCACGTCCGTCAGCAGCATCAGGAGGACGGGGAGGTAACAGTCCGGACGGCCCTTAACCTGGAGCGTTGGCACGATGCGGACCTCAAGGCCGTGTGCCGGATTGAGGCTCCCGATGGGACGATCATCCGGACCGAGGGAGCGTTGCCCGGCCGGTCCACGAGCGGGGAATTGATGGTGACGATTGAGGATCCCGATCTCTGGTGGCCCAACGGCTACGGCTCGCAGCCCCTTTACGAGGTCGAGGTTACCCTTCTGGAGCAGGATCAAACGCTCGACCGGCGAGCGTTTCAACTCGGTCTGCGGACCCTTGAGTTGCGGAGAGAGCCCGATGCGTTCGGTACCTCGTTCACCTTCTGGATCAACGGCGTTCCGATCTTCGCCAAAGGGGCCAATTGGATTCCGGCCGATTCCTTTCCGACCCGACTGACACGGTCCCATCTGGACCGCTTGCTCCAGAGTGCGGCGGAAGCCAATATGAATATGCTGCGGGTCTGGGGCGGAGGATTGTACGAATCCGACGACTTCTATGAACTCTGCGACGCCTACGGGCTCCTGGTGTGGCAGGACTTTACGTTCGCGTGCAGCATCTATCCCACCGATGGCGCATTCTTCGACAATGTGCAGGTGGAGGCGCGCCAGAATATCCGCCGGTTGCGGCATCATGCCAGCCTGGCACTCTGGTGCGGCAATAATGAGATGGAGTGGGGCTGGGCGCACTGGGGCTGGAAGGATCGCGTACCGGCGCGCTATAAGGAGGCGTACGACGAGATGTTCCACCACCTCCTGCCGCAGCTTTGCGCGGCGGAGGATCCGGAGCGGCCCTATTGGCCGAGTTCGCCCTCATCCGGTGACCCCTCCATGGATCCCGCCAGCGTGCGAGCGGGTGATACCCACGATTGGGAGGTCTGGCACGGCAACCAACCGTTCGAGCACTATCGGAATCACCCCACGCGCTTTGTCAGCGAGTTTGGGTTCCAATCGCTCCCCGCCCTTGATACGATTCGGACCTACGCGGATGAGGAGGATTGGAATATGACCTCCTACATTATGGAGCACCACCAGCGGAACGCGGCGGGCAACGGCAAGATCATCAACTACATGACCGATCATTTCCAGCTCCCCAAGGATTTCGAGTCTCTTGTGATCCTGACCCAACTGCTTCAGGCGGAAGCGATACGGACGGGTGTGGAGTACTGGCGGCGATCGCGCGAGCGCACGAGCGGGGCGCTCTACTGGCAGCTCAACGATTGCTGGCCCGTGGCCTCCTGGGCGAGCCTTGACTACTATGGACGATGGAAGGCGCTTCACTACGCAGCGCGACGCTTCTATGCGCCACTGTTGCTGTCGGCGGAAAAGCGGCGGGTGGAGATTGGGGAGTCGGCGACGACGCACGCGACGGGCTATCTTTTCCAACCGGAGCCCGGCCCCTTTGTCGACCTCTATCTGACCAACGATCGGGTTGACCCTTGGGAGGGTGCCGTCCGATGGTCCCTGGAGACCCTGGACGGCGACGTGTGCTTTGCGGGGCGTCAGGACGTGCGCGTGGATGGCATGGACGCAATTCGGGTCCGCGCGCTGAATCTGGAGGAGGACGTCGACCGCACCAACGAACGTGAGGTCGTCCTCGTCTACGAGCTATGGCAGGCGGATGACAGTATCAGTCGAGGGCTTCTGAGCTTTGTGCCGTCCAAGCACCTGGCGCTGAGCGATCCCGGGTTGCACGCATCGGTTGAGGCCACCGATCAAGGGTATGCCATCACCCTGTCTGCGGAGAAAGTCGCCCGCTTTGTCTTCCTGTCCGTGGATGCCCCGGACGAGGATGTCATCAAGCTGAGCGATAACTTCTTCGATCTGCCGGCCGGCCGTTCGGTCACGATTCAGATGCCCAAAATCGAGGGATGGAATGCTGAGGACGTGGCGTCTGCGCTTGAGGTTCGGAGTCTGTTCGATACGTACGCCTGATCGTTTCCGCAATAGAAAGGATGGATGATGCGAGCTTTAACAATTGTCCAGCCGCACCAGGCTGAGGTGCAAGAGATCGCGTCGCCCGAGCCTGATGGCCGGGACGTGCTGATTGAGGTGCAGGCCTGCGGCATCTGCGGGACCGACGTGCACATCTTGCGCGGTGAGTATATGGGATCGTATCCTATCATACCCGGTCACGAGTTCGCCGGTGTCGTCACGGCCGTGGGACCCGATGTGCGTCGGGTCTCGGTGGGGGATCGGGTGGCGGTCGAGCCTAACATCGCCTGTGACAACTGCTTTGCGTGCCTCCATAACCGCCAGAACTTCTGCCACAACTGGGAGGCGGTCGGCGTAACCCGCCCGGGTGGGATGGCGCAGTATGTGACGGCGCCGGAGAAGACCGTGTTTGGTCTTGACGGACTCAGCTTTGAGGTCGGTGCGTTTATGGAGCCGCTCTCGTGTGTCATTCACGGGGTGGAGCGGGCCGATGTCCGGCTGGCGGATCGCGTGGCGATTATCGGCGCCGGTCCCATCGGGTTGCTCCTGCTGCAGGTCATTCAGCGACAGGGCGCGGCCTCGATCACGGTGGCCGAGCGTCAGCCTGCGCGCCTGGACCTCGCCCGGTCGTTTGGGGCGGACCGGGCGGTCTCCTCGGCGGATGAACTGGGCAGGGAAGCGTATGACGTCGTGGTAGACGCGACGGGCGCGGTCCCCGTGATGTCCAGAACCCTGACGTGGGTGCGTCCCGGTGGTACGATTTTGCTCTTTGGGGTTCCGCCCCGGGATACCAAGTTGACCCTGGATGCGTTTGCCTTCTTTGAGAAGGGCGTCACGGTGCGATCGTCCTTCACCTCGGTGCGTAACTCCTATCAGGCGCTGGGGCTCCTCAAATCTGGGCAGGTGGAGGTCGAACCACTGATCTCGCACCGGTTACCTCTGGAGGAGTTTGAGCACGGGGTGACGTTGATTGAGGAGGGGTGGGACGGGGTCAAGAAGGTGCTGTTACTGCCGAACGGGTGAATGCGGCAGTTAAAAGCTGCGGGTTGAAGGTCCGCAAGTTGGCAGGCCTTTGTGGGATGTGGATTATAAGGCCTCGTGGGCGGCGGCTATGGCTGCCTTGACGTTGTCCCAGTCGGTGTCGCTGGGTATCGTGCAATCCGCCCCGAGGATCGTGCGGTCTGGCGCGTCGTTCAGGAAGTCCCGGGCCCGTTGGCGGATCGCTTCCTGCGTCCCGGTAGCGATCGTGCCGTGGCGATCGAGCCCGCCCATATATGGGCGATCGAAGATCTCGGCTATTTCACGGGCTGTCATCGTCCTTGACGCGAGCGTCAGCGGACAGTTCACCACGTCGCCGGGATAGTTGAGGAACGGGGAGAGGTCGTCATAGGCGCCCATGTAGTCACAGACGTGGAGGACGTTGAAGGGGCACGCGCGATTGATCGCCTCCATAACGGCGAGATCGTAGGGCTTGATATACTGGGAGAAGATCGCCGGATCCTCAAACCGGTGGGCTTCTCCTCCTTGGGTGGAGGCGTAGAAGCCGTCGACCCCGAGGTCTATACACGCGCGTATGAACCGGAGCGTGCTCTCCGTGATGACCTCAAGCCCCTGCTCGACCTTGTCCGGTGCCCGTTTCAGATGGTCGGTGATCGTCGCATCGCTGGTCGTGTGTCCGGCGCTCATGAAGGGAGAGTAGAGCGTCTGGATGACCAGGGCCTCTCCGTCTATCGCCTCAACTAAGCCTTGGACCACGTTCAACTGCGCATGGAAGAACTCGCGACCGTACAGCGGCATGGCGGCCCAATCGTCGGGCGATTGAATGTCTGGGCGGTGGGGGAAAGGGAACTCGTACTGGATCTTGACGAAGTCCATCCCGGTGTAGCGGAAATATCCGAGGTGCTTGTCGACCGCCGCTTGGCCGGCGTGGCATTCGGGTGGGAAATGCATAAAGAAGGCCGCCGGTGTGTATGAGAAGCCCAGGCTTCCATCCAGCCAACCGAGCATCGTCTCTCGTTGGTTCATCGCGGTATCCTTTCCGGCTATCAGTCTGGGTGATAGTATGGGGGGAAATGGGGAGATGTCAATAGGGGTACAGCGCGTGATGACGTTGGCTCTGAGGAGATTGGCAATCTCCGGCATAGTCGAGGATTTGACTTCCCAATGGGGTGTGGTAATCTAACGACCAATGATAAAGACGATCTTAGTAGGGGTGTGGCACCATCATTCAAGCCGACAGCCGCCCAATTCGGGAGGTTCGGTTTTGCACGCCTGAAAAGACCGATACTCAATGATGCAAGAGCCCTCCGGATTGGCCGGGGGGCTTTTTTGGTTGCCAGGAGGTGACTATGGACGAGCGGGACGATATTCGACTTTCTCTGCCCAGCAAGGGGCGTCTTTCCGACAATGCGGTGGAGTTTCTGGGGGCGTGTGGTCTGGATATCTACAAGCCGAACCCACGCCAGTACGCGGCGTCGATCCCGGCGCTGCCCAACGTGACGGTGCTCTTTCAGCGCGCCAGCGACATTGTAGTCGGGGTCCGGGACGGCAGCGTGGATCTGGGCATCACGGGCTTGGACATCACCAAGGAGTATGGAGGGGATGAGCGGGAAATTCTGGTCCTGCACGAGGCGCTGGGATTTGGTCACTGCCGCCTCGCGGTCGCCGTGCCCGAGGCGTGGGAAAACGTGCAGACCGTTCAGGATCTGGATGCGATCATCCCCGAATTGGGGCATCCGCTGCGCGTGGCGACGAAGTTTATCCATCTCGTCGGGGACTTCCTGGAGAGACGTGGGGTTGAGCCGTTTTCCCTGGTTCACGCGGAGGGAACCCTCGAAGTCGCACCGGCGATCGGCTATGCGGATTGTATTGCCGACCTGGTCTCCTCGGGGCAGACGCTGCGCGATAACCGCCTGCGTCCCCTGGAGGACGGGGTGATCGTGCGGTCGCAGGCGGCGTTGATTGCCAACCTGGCAGCCTTGCGGACTCGACCCGAGGTGCTGAACATTGCGCGCATTTTGTTGGAGTTCACCGAAGCGCATCTGCGGGGGGAGAATCACGTGATGGTGGTGGCCAACGTGCGGGCCGATTCCGAGGAGGCGCTGGCCCAACGCCTGTTTGCCCAGGAGGTGCTGGGTGGGTTGCAGGGGCCGACCATCGCGCCCGTCGTGGTGCGTAACGGGGAGCCGCAGGACCGCTGGTATGCGATCCAGATCGTGGTGCGGCGGGATCGTCTGATCAAGGCGATCGCCGAGCTGCGGGCGATTGGCGGGAGCGGGGTGGTGGTGACCCCGGTGACCTATCTCTTTGAGGAGGAGCCGGATCGGTATCAGGCGATGATGGCTGCGGTGAGAGGGTGATTGTCGAAGGGGTTTCTGCATAGCCGCCCCCGAGATGGGGGCTCGGAGCATTCTATGCAATGGTTGAGATGAGGCTGGGAGCGTTAGGGAAGCGGATGGAGAGGGGAACGATGATTAGGATTTATGAGAACCCGGATGCGGCGGCGGGGATTCTGACACGTCGCGTGATCTCGACGGTGGATGACGTTCCGGACGTGGTGCTGGCGAGCATCGAGCGGGTCTTTGGCGAGCCGCTGACGCCTGAGGCGGCGGTGGCTCAATTGCTCTCGGAGGTTCGGGATCGGGGTGACGACGCTGTCAGAGATTGGACGGCGCGCATTGATGGCCTGACCATGGATGCGTTGGAGGTACCGAGTTCGAAATGGGAGGAGGCGTACCGAGGGTTCGACCCTGAACTCCGTGGGGGGTTGGATCGTGCTGCCGCACGGATCGAGGGCTTCCACGCACGCCAGCCCATTCCCAACTGGTCGACGGAGGAGATGGGCGGGATGCTGGGGCAGCGCCTGGTTCCCATGGAACGGGTGGGCGTGTACGTGCCCGGGGGGACTGCGCCGCTGCCGTCCTCGCTGCTGATGGCGGCGGTGCCGGCCCGGGTCGCCGGTGTGGATGAGGTTATGGTCTGCACGCCGGCCGATCGGGAGACCGGTGAGGTGGCGCCGGTCATTTTGGCCGCTGCGTACGTTGCGGGTATCGACCGGCTCTTCACGCTGGGTGGGGCGCTGGCGGTGGGTGCGCTGGCATTTGGCACGCAGACGATCCCGCAGGTTGACAAGGTCGTCGGCGCGGGCGGGCTCTTCACCACGATCGCGAAGCGACAGGTCTACGGCATTGTAGGATTGGATGGGCTCTACGGGCCGACCGAGACCGTCGTGGTGGCGGACGAAACGGCGAATCCCGCCTGGGTGGCGGCTGATCTGTTGGCCCAGGCCGAGCACGATGTGCTGGCGACTGCGATCTGTCTGACGCCCTCCCGTTCGCTGGCGGAGTCGGTGCGCGCTGAGGTGATCCGGCAGACTGAGGCGCTCTCCCGGAAGGAGACGATCGAGGCCTCGCTGGACGGTCAGGGAGGAATTGTTTTGACGCCGGACCTCGAGACCGCCGTCCGGCTTGCGGATGGGTTTGCGCCGGAACACCTCTGTCTCTCGGTCGCGGAGCCGGGACGGTGGGCCGACCGGATCCGGAACGCCGGCGGGATCTTCGTGGGCGAGCACTCGTTTGAGGTGTTGGGGGACTATGTGGCCGGCCCGAGCCACATCATGCCGACCGGCGGCACGGCCCGGTTCAAGGGCCCGGTCAACGTCCTTGACTTTGTCAAGGTCGTGAACATCATTGGTCTGGATGCGGAGACCGCAAGGTCCCTGGCCTCGGATGCGGATCGGCTGGCGACGGCGGAATCCCTGACCGCGCACGCGGCGGCCGCGCGATTTCGGGCAATGGAATAAGTGGGGTTTGGGGTGTTTGAGAGTTTGCATTTGTATGGGAGAGAGGAACGATGGACCCTGTAGCGTTGATACGACCTGATATCGCGACCATGGAAGCTTACACACCGATCTATCCCTTTGACGTTCTGGCGGCCCGGCTGGGGCGCGAGCCGGATGAGATCATCAAGTTGGATGCCAACGAGAACCCTTACGGCCCGTCGCCTCACGTCCGGGAAGCGCTGGCAACCCTGGATTACGTCCATATCTACCCCGATCCGGAGAGCCGGGCGCTGCGGGATGCGCTGTCGAATTTCGCCGGACTGCCGGCTTCGTGTTTGTTGGCTGGTGCGGGTGCCGATGAGCTGCTGGATTTGATCATGCGGCTTTTCTTGAGGTCGGGGGATGCGATTGTCAACTGTCCGCCGACCTTCGGGATGTATCCGTTTGACGCGGCCGTCAACGGGGCGGAGACGCTCGACGTCCCTCGGAACGAGGATTTCTCCCTCGACCTCCCGGCGATTGAGTCGGTGGTTGAACGAAACCAGCCGAAGTTGCTGTTCATCACGTCGCCCAACAATCCGGACGGCAGTTGGGTCTCCGATGCGGATCTGGAGCGGCTGCTGGCGCTGCCTGTGATGCTCGTCCTCGACGAGGCGTACGTGGAGTTTGCCGGTCGCGAGCGCAGCCGTATCCGGTGGGTGCCCGAGCGCGAGAACCTGATCGTCCTGCGGACGTTCAGCAAACTCGCCGGGCTGGCCGGATTGCGC
>DAOTTS010000017.1:0-25791 GCA_034437735.1 Anaerolineae bacterium | reverse complement strand
CCTGTATAATCTGATCTGAGTTGAAAGTCATGGCTATCCTCCAGTTCAGGGGTTGTGGTGACCTTACTGTTCTGTAGGATACCTGATTTTCAACTCATTTGAAACACACCCTTTTGATAAGGTCAGTTTATGTCTTATAGCTCATGTCTTATAGCTCATGTCTCATAGCGCCAGGGGCAGAGTTTGCGCTCCAGGATGTCTACGGCAGCGTAGAGGCCGAAGCCCAGGAGGCTCATGGCGACGACGCCGGCGTACATCTTGGGGTAATCGAAGAGCGTGCTGCCCTGATAGTAGATATAGTAGCCCAAGCCGTACCGGGTGGCAAAGAGCTCTGCGACGTAGAGCACGGCGACGGCGGTGCCGATGGACTGGCGCACGGCGGTGAGGATGGCGGGGATGCTGGCCGGGAGGTAGACAAAGCGGAAGAGGGCGCGGCGTCCGGCACCCAGGCTCCGAACGCTGGTGAGTAGCTCCGGTCGCACGCTCAGAGCCGCGTCCCGAACGAGCACCAGGATCTGGAAGACGAGGATCATAGTGATGATCACGATCTTCGGGAGGTCGCCGATGCCCAGGATGAGCAGCACCACGGGCACGAGCACGACCTTGGGGATGGGGTAGAGGAGGTAGATGAAGGGAGATGCCATCCGGTTGAGGCGCCGGCTCTGCCCGAGGATCAGGCCGGCAGGGGCGGCCAGGGCGATCGCCAAACCGATGCCGGCGACGACGCGTAAGAGGCTGGCCAACGCGTGCCGCCCGAGATCCCGTGCGATCTCACCGAGCAGCGCGCGCAGCACGGTGTGCGGTGGGGGGAGGATCGGTTGATTCAGAACGAGGGCTGCGAGTTCCCAGACGACCACGAGTGTCACGCCCGCGCCGGAGACCCGTGTTTTGCGCGAGGCGGTCATAGGGTGATGGACCCTTCCGCCTGATGGAGTGTGGTCCGCAGGTGGGCGCACACTGTTTGGTACGCAGCGCTCTCCCGATAGGCGTCGTCGGCGTGGTGGGGATTGCTCACGACCCTAGGATTGTGGTTGGGCGGATGGCTCAGGATCAGAATCCGCTGTCCCACAAATGCGGCTTCCTCAACGTTGTGGGTGACGAGGATCACGGTGGCGCCCGCCTCCGCAGCCAGATGCAACGTCAGTACCTGCATCCGCTCGCGGGTCGGGGCGTCAAGCGCGGAGAAGGGCTCGTCCATAAGCAGGAGATCTGGATGCAGCACCAGGGCGCGGGCGACGGCCGCCCGCTGGCGCTGGCCGCCCGAGACCTGCCGAGGGTACGCCTGGGCGATCTCCGCGATCCCCAGGCGTTCGAGCCAGTGCTCGACCCGGGTTCTCATCGCGTCCCCGTCGATCCCGCGACCGCGAGGGGCGTGCCGCCCGTCCGGGCCGTAGAACCGGCGGATGCGGAGGCCCAGCGCGACGTTAGCCTCCAGGGTCCCCCAGGGCAGCAGGCCGTACTCCTGGAGGATCAGGCCCGTCCGGGGGCGGGGGCGTTCCAGGGCCCGGCCGTCGATGGCGAGGGTGCCCGCCTGGGGCGTCTCAAGCCCGGCCAGGAGGCGCAGCAGCGTGCTCTTGCCGCATCCCGACGGCCCCAACACGGCCCAGGTCGCTCCGCGCTCGACGTGCCAATCGAAACCCTCAAAGACCGGGCGTTGATCCGCGTACTGGAAGGTGACGGCCTGGAGGTCAATCATCGGTCGCATCTATTCCGTTAGATATTGGTCATCGACGACGTCGCCGTAAGCTGGGGACGATTCGAGCCGGTCATTCTCACGCAGCCAGGCGACTACGTCCTCAAACTGCTCCCGGTCGGGGACGGCAGCGGTGGGATAGGTGGGGAGGACCAACGCCCCCTCAAGTGTGGGCGGGATCACGCGCTGCTCGCGCAGGAGCGGCTCCCACCTGACGGGATCGGCGTTGAGGGTCTCCGTGGCCCGCTCGACCGCGGTGAGGAATGCGGTGACGGCCTCCGGTCGGGCCTCAATGACCGGCGCGCGGAAGGCGTAAAGGCTGCAACTGAGCTCCGGATGAGCACGGTCGTCGATGACCGGCGTGGCGCCCTGCTGGATGACGAAGGAGGCCAGCGGCTCCGGCAGCGTGGCCGCGCTGAGATCGCCGCTGTTGAGGAGCGCCATCCGCTCCGGGATCTTCGGTACGGCGAGGGTGGTCACGGCCTCGGGCGGCAGGCCCTCGGCGACGAGCATCCGCTCCGTGACGTACTCGATGATGGTGCCCTTGGAGACCCCGACCGGCACGCCGCGCAGCTCCTGGATGGTCTCGATTTCGCTGCCGGCGGCCGCGAGCAGCCGGAACTGAGCATAGGTCTCGGTGGGGACCATGGCGTAGCGGAGGCCGATCACCTGCGGCGCCCGGCGGTTGTAGAGTGCCAGCGCGACGAGGTCGGTGATGACGCCGTCGACCTGGTCGGCCTGCAGGAGCTGATCGCGCTCGGCGGCAGAGGCGACGGGGATGAGCTCGACGTTCAGGCCTTCGGCGGCGAAATAGCCCTCGGCTTCCGCGATGTAGAGGGGGAGGGTGTCGAGGATCGGAAGGACGGCGATGCGGAGGGGGGCGGCGCTGATCTGGGGGGATCGGCATCCCAAGAGCGCTACGATCGTCAGCGTTAGTATGGCCGTTAACAAGGCGTGGTTCCGCCGTTTATGACCGATACCTGGGTTCGTGCGTGTCCTGTCTTGGCCGTCCCCGGGGACGGGGACTGGGAGGGTCATTGGTGATGCGCTGCTCTGGAGCTTGTGGACGTAACGGGAAGCCAGGTACAAGGCACTTGAGCCGCTTGCTTTCTCGTACGGCTTGACGTTGTTCCAAGCTGCTTCTTTTTCGACGTTGTGTCTGTGAGTGCCTCGCACCTTACCTTTTCTCCTCACGATAGCACATCCGAGGGGGAGGGTTTGACGTAGGTGATCTCCGGGATCTCGTCCGGTCGGTCGGTGTGGAAGGCCATGGTAGTGATCGAGGCGGTGACCGGGTAGCCGTCGGTGATGCCGAACCGGTGGAGCGTCCGTTTGCGCTCGATCTTGGTGGGCTCCTGCACCGCGCGGAGGATCGCAAAGGCGATGACGTCCCCGTGACTCACGGCGGCGATGTGGGATCCGCTGTAAGCGTGGCGTGCGCGGCGGATGAACCGCCATGCCCGGGTCGCGATGTCGACCGGGGTCTCATAGCCCTCCTCAAAGCCGGTGTAGAGGTCCCATCCCCGTGCCTCGACCTCGCTCGATGGATGCCCCTCGAAGTAGCAGTCGATCTCGTTGATCAGCGGTTCGGTGACGATCTCCAGATCCAGATGCCCACGGCGGATGATCCGGGCCGTCTGTTGGGCGCGAAGCATTGGGCTGGCATAGAGCGCCGCCAGCTCGACATCCTCCAGGTGGCCCGCGGCGTGCTCCGCCTGCCGGCGGCCCTCCCGGCTGAGCTCGAACCCGGGCAGCCGTCCGTAGATCACCTGATCTGGATTGTGCACGTCTCCGTGGCGGATGAAGGAGATACGGGTTGGGTTACGATTTGTCATTAACCTGTGTTAACTCCGTTTTCGCTTGCGTTCTGTCAACCTATGGTCGGGCTTTCTGCGCCGAAGTCGCGGATTACAAATCCACTTCGAGCTTTTGGAAAAGCTTCGAGCCTCTGGGTAAGCAGTGAGCCTTTGGATAAGCACTGTCCTCATACTGCTGCCAGAACGCCGGTAAAGAGGGTCAGACTGATGAGGCTGTTGACGTTGAAGAAGGCGACGTTGAGGCGGGAGAGGTCGTCGGGACCGACCATCGCGTGTTCGAGGATGAGAAGACCGGCGACGACGGCGATCGCCACCCCGTACGGCCAGGCGAGGCGCATCAGGACCCCTAACAGGACCAGCAGCCCGAACGCGAGGACGTGGCTGAGGGTGGAGAGGCGCAGCGCTGTAGGGATGCCGAACTGCGCGGGAATCGCGTGGAGGTCGGCTTCGCGGTCGAACGCCGCGTCCTGACATGCGTAGATGAGGTCGAAGCCGCCGATCCACAGGGTTACGAGGCCCAGGAGGATCCAAGCCGGGGCATCCCCCGGCGCGAGCAGCGATCCACGGACGGCGGCCCACGCGCCCATCGGCGCCAGTCCGTCGGTCAGGCCGAGGACGTAGTGGGAGAGCCAGGTAAACCGCTTGGTCAACGGGTATCCGATCAGCACGACGAGCGCGCCGGGCAGGAGCCGAAGCGGCAGCGGGCCCAGGCGCCAGGCCGCCAGGACGAAGATGAGCCCGGCGAGGATCGTGCCCGCCCAGGCGGTGCTCAGTTTGACCCGTCCGCTGACGAGGGGGCGAGTCGCCGTGCGGGGGTTGTGGGCGTCGATGGTTCGGTCGGCGATACGGTTGGCGCCCATGGCTAGGGTCCGGGCCGCTGCCATCGCGACGGTGATCCAGACCACGGTCGCGGCATCGGGCCACCCTCCGGCGGCCAGGATCATGCCGACGTAGGCAAAGGGCAGTGCGAAGAGCGTATGCTCGAACTTTATCAGCTCGAGGTAGTTTCGGATTTTGATCAGCACAGACGGATTATACCACGGGAGAGGGGGTTGCGAACGGTTTGCCCCCTTCAGCTAGGACTTGATCGTTGTTGTGGAATCCAGATCTAGCTTCTGTCGCTCGCTACAGGAAACGAAAGCCAACGCCTGCGTGTTTCGGGCTTTGCCTGACGAAGCCGGAGATTGCAGATCTCCTTGGAGCGAGAATGGTACCTCCGGCGGTCGGGAAGAAGATAGGGCTAGGGGAGGGCGAGGTAGCGGCGCTGTTCGCCGGTGAGGGTCATGGGGGGCTCGAAGACGACGCGCACGGTCTCGCCCTGGGGCACCAAGAGCTCAAACCAGCCGGTGATCTGGCCGCCGGGGAAGAGTTGGGCGGCCAGCGAGGGTTGGAGGCCGGAGACCGGGGGCGGGGAGGCGTCGCGGTTCTTTGTGGTGCTGAAACTGTATCCATTGACCTGCCCGACTTCCTCATAGCGGCTGACGTACCGGACGCGGGCCTGGATCAGGAGGTACGCCTGGCCCTCGGGCGGCGGTTGATTGAAGATCGACGCGCCCTCGAGCAGATCCCAGGCCTCCCGACCGCGCGCCACGTCGAGGAGCGTGACGGACCACTCCTCTGTGACTGCCGTCTCCCCGAAGGGGGCCGGGGCGTCCGGTTCGACCCCCAGCTCGTTGGGGATGGGGAGCGTGTCCCGGGTGGGCATCGCGATGGATGCATTCTCCTCCAACGCGATGTAGTTGGCCTGTTCTCCAAAGAAAGGGTCGAAGATCAGGATCAGGTTCCCCTCGTCCTCGCCCACGAGGAAGGTGAGCCAGCCTGTGGTCTCCCACCCGCCGGGCAGATTGACGTCAAAGGCCGGTGCCGGAGCGACGAAGGGATCCGCCTCGTATCGCCGGCGTCGATCGCCGGTAATCCCGAAATCGTGACGGGTGAGTCCCCGCTTGGCGGTCTCGGTGGTGTCGTTCCGGACGTGCAGGTGAACGAGCAGGTAGCTCTGGCCTTCGGGAGCCGGTTCGGCGAAGGGGAGGTCCCGAATCCGGCCCCATGCCTCCTCGCCTCGGACGACCTCTCGTACTTGAATCAGCCATTGGTCCGCCGAGGCGACCGCATCCAGCGAATAGGGATTGGCCCGGCTGGCGCCGACCTCCGTCGAGATGGGCTGCGGAGGCGCGTCCTCATCCCGGCGTTGAACCTCCAGGCGCGCGCGCGTCAATTGCGCCTCGGTGAAGCCCTCCTGCTCCGCCGTGGCTACCAGCTCGGCCATCGTCTCCCGGATATTGGGACAGGTCTCGCTCAACGCCTCGGGGATATCCTCGGACGTCAGATCCTGGGCCACCCACCGGTCGGCGATTTCGCGAAGGGTGGCACTCTGAGATTGAAGTCTCTGCTTATAAGGGCGGAGGGGCGCCGGAGGTTCCCACGCATCCAGGCCTATGTTGCTCAGCTCCGATCCCATCGCGGAGATCATACCCGCGCCGAGGGTGACTTCGAACTCGTACTCCAGGGTGCCCACCTCTGCCGTGATAGCATCCGACATAGAGAGCAGTGACTGGCAGGTCGAGGACAGGAGGCTGCCGGCCACAAGGGGGGGCATCCACGTCTCCAGGGTCTCAAGCTCGGTTGGCGTCGGGGTCGGCGTGGGCGAGGGTTCGGTCGTGGGCGTCGGCGTTGGCGTGGAGGTTGCGGTGGGGGGCGGCGACGTTGGCGTGGGGGCAGGGGCTGTCACCCGGGGCGCTAAGGCAAAGATCGCGACCAACGCCGCGATCACGACGACGATGCTGACACCTGCAATGCCCAGCCAGAGTCCGGTTCGGGATCCCGTGGCTGGGTCACGCTCCCGGACGTCGGCCGGGGGTTGAGACGTCTTGGGGCCGGCGTCCCGAGCGTCCCATGCCGTCAGGGCCTTACGAGCCAGTTCGCTTTCGGGATTCAGCTCGACGCAGCGCTGAAGGATATGCCGGCGCTGTTCCGGGGTTTTTGCAATCTTGGCAAGCAGGATCCACGCCCGCACGTGATGCGGGTCCTGCCGCAGCGCATCCATAAGTTGGGACCTGGCTTCGTCCCTCTGCCCCTCTTTGATGAGTGTGATTGCGTGGTTCCGTTGTTCCTCTCGATCGCCGGTCATGGTCAATCCTTTCTCCCTCGCGGTTTAACCCCTTGAGGAACTGCGCGCCTCCGTCTCGGCGACGTTTTCCGGATTAGGGAGCACTTTCTCGGCTATTTGGATGCCCAAGGTCTGGGCCAGCAGATAGGTGAGAAAGACGGTGATCTGTTCGACTGCGCGATCGGTGTCCCCAATGGAGGCGATCGGCCCCCGGATGTGGATCAGATAGAGGTATCCAACGGTGAGGACGCCGAAGGCTGTGGCCAGCGAAAGGCCGATGAGAAGCTCGACATCGCCCCGATTGCGCCTGATGAAGCGGTCGACGACCAGGCCGGTGAGGATGCCCCCGAGGGCGGCAACCCCTGCGCCCGTCAGGATATCTGACATAAGGTTCGATCCTATCCCCCCAGCCATCCGGATGATAACGGCGACCAGGAGGGGCAAGAGTGTCAGCCCTAACGGCAAAAAAGTTCGGACTTGCAGGCGGGGCTTCGTCCTGTTCTCAGTCATGGGAATCCTCAGACTGAGGGGGTATCTCCGGATCCATCACCTCAGATAGTGTCGCCTCGTGCGTCTCTTTTCGGGCCTCTGCGATGCGCATGCCCCCGTCGACCAGAAATCCGATGCCCACGAGAATCCAGAGCCCCCGGGCCCACCAGCGATCCTCGGTCAAAGCCATCCCCACGACGAAGAGGAGGAGGCCGGCGTTGATCCACAGACTATAGCTGAGTCTGCCCATCATCCCGCGGGTCTTGACGCCCTCACGGTGCGCCTCATAGCGGGCATAGCTCCACACGGCGAGGAGCAGGGCAAGTCCAAGGACCCAAAGTGCATTGGCTGCAACCTGTGCAAAGTCGATCATTCCATCTCCTTTGGTCTTCTTCTGTAATCCGCGTACCTGTGCGCGTGGATTGAGGGTTTGGCGAGGTGTGAGGTCAGGGTATAAACGGGTACAGGCTTCTCTTTACCCCGCACGTCGATATCTCCCATGGGCGTGAATTCAGATTGGGGAAGCGCCTCGGTGGTTGGGCCGTCGATCAGCACAGTGGCTTTGGTGGACTTAGTGAGCGTCTCCAGCCGGCTGGCGAGGTTGACCGGGTCTCCAATCACCGTGTACTCCAATCGCTCCTGACCGCCCACATTGCCGGCGATCACCGGTCCGGTGGCGATGCCGATACCTATTCTGAGTGCCGGCTCGTCGCGTTGTCCCTGGGCGACGTTGAAATCCTGCAAGGCGTGCAGCATATCGCGCGCTGTGTCCACAGCGCGCTGTGCGGGATCGGATGCCGGTTTCAGCGGGGTGCCAAAGACCGCCAGCAGGCTATCGCCCCCAAATTTGTTGACGATGCCTTCGTGGGCATTGACCACGTCGGTCATCGCCTGCAAATAGCGATTGAGCATCGTGATCAGGACGTCGGGCGGGGTGTGCTCGCTGAGCGCGGTGAAATCGCGGATATCCGTAAAGAGCACGGTCGCGGTCGCAAGCTGTCCTCCCAACTCGGCACCATACTCGATGGCATGTTCGGCGACCTCCGGGGTGACGTAGACACTGAAGAGGTGGCGGATGACCTGTTCCTTCTGCAAACCCTGAACCATCGCGTTGAACCCCTCGGCCAGTTGTCCCAATTCGTCGTTGGACGTGACCGGCATGGTCACGTTCAGATCCCCGTGGCGGACGCTCTCCATATGGCGGTTCAGCGCCTCGACGCCTTGGATGAGGGAGACGCCCAGGGTGAAGGCCAGGGTGAGGGCAGCCAGCACCCCAACGCCGACGATAAAGATCTCAAGCTGGCGCAACCGAGGGATGAACACCGATGCCTCTCCCGTCCGCGCGAACTCCAGGGCGTTCTGATACGCGACGACGGCCAGGATCACCAACGGGATCGCCTGGATGATAAAGAGCACGAAGACACGCCGGCGGATGGTCATGCGGAACGATTGCATTTGGCTGACCTCGCCATCCGGAAAGAAGACCGGAATCTCAGGCTGCCGGATACGCTCGTTGATGAAGTAAACCAACGTCGCCGAGATGGTACCCGATAGACCTGTCAGGCTCAAGAAGGTCGTCGTGAATGTCGACCCGTCAAAGACGATGCCATCTCCCCCCGTCGTGAACGCGGTGCTCGTTCCGAAGAACAGACCCGCCAGGACCCACATCGCCAAGCTCATCATTGCCGTGTGCAGGGGGCCGTTGAGGATATCCCGTTGAACTTTTTTGGACGGCGGCTCCTGCCGGGATCTCGGACTGAGATACCAGTCTTTGAGGGGCCGATCGTGCTTATCTCCCAGTGTTTTCCCCAGCAAGAGGAGCGCGGCGATCCCAATGACCGTGACGATCATAAACCGGTTGCGGATTGCAGCGGGGATATCCGGCGATGACTCAAAGCTGCCGTTGATGATGAAGTAAAGCTGTGCCAGGATGGCTCCAATGGCGTTCGCTCCCAAGGTTGCGAAGTCACTGTGGCGGCGTACGCGCTTGCGGCGCTCCCGTTCTTCGGTCCAATTCGTCTCCGCTGCGATTTTCGCCCTCTTAGTCTGCGGGTTCATAGGTATCACTCCGGTGGGGATGTCGTTGTTGCCAGCTCGGACGCCCGGAGTTCGTAGTTATCGAAGACAAAGACCGCTGTCCCCTCCGTTGCGGCTGTGGAGACGGAGAGTCCCGTCTCACCCGAGGTCAGTTGATCGTTCTCGGCCGTAGCGATGAAGGCATTGTTGATATAGAACTCGAAGCTCTCCCCCCGGCCGATCACGGAAAGCCGGTTGGTCTCTCCGGATAGGATTTTCTCGGTCTGGGTCCAATCGATAGTGGGCTGCCACTGGTACTCATACCACGTGCTGAACTGGTAGTAGCCATCGTCCCGTACGCTGAAGAGGTAGTAGTTCTCCGCATCTTGCCGGAATATCAGGCCATAGGCGGCGGTCTCCGGCCCGGCGAGGCGCCGGGCGTCCACCGCCAGATAGAAGTCCTCAACGACGCCGGTGCCCTCCGTCAGATCGGGCGTACACCAGCGCCCAACCGCTTGATTGGCCTGAATCTCCCAGCGATAGGTACCGTCAACGACCGCGCGGGATATGCTTCCCCAGTCGTCGCTCGCTTCGCTCTCGATCCACCCACTGGCGTTGTCGTCGAAGGGGTCGTTGACCACGGCGTCCCAGTCGGTGGGCGCTCGAGCCGCCAGTGCGGTCGGTGTGGGGGGGCTGATCGGCGTCGACCGTGGTTCGGGCGTGGCCGACGTGGGGGTAGGCGAGGGTGGGACCGGACTCGACGTTGGGGATGGGGACACTGCCCTTGTGGCGGACGGTGAGGGTTCAGGTGATGCGTTGAAAGGCAGGGCCGGCATTCCCCATTGGGTGACGAACACCGTACCGAGACCGATAAGGAGGAGGAGCCCGATCGCTGCTCCCACCAGCCCCAGATTTGCCCCGCCGTCGCGCCGTCGCGGTTTGGGGGAGAATGGTGCCGGTTGGGCCTGGGTATCCGTCGGGAGGTCCCGTTTCTTCAGATCCTCGGCCATCGCCTCTGCTGTTTTATAGCGTTTGTCCTGAGGCAGCTCCATCGCTTTCATCAGCACGGTCCGGGTCGGAGCGCTCACCCGGCGTGTCAGGGATTTGACCTGCAGAAAGCGATAGGGATTGGACGTGCGCTCGTCGGCTGTGATGGGCTGCTCGCCGGTCAGGGCGTGATAGAGGGTGGCGCCCAGGCTGTAGAGGTCGCTCCGAGCGTCGACCAGCCGCATTCGCATGCCCCAACGCTCCGGCGGCGCATACTGCGGCGTGCCCATCACCCGTTTCGCCGTCCAGGTTCTCGGATCGTTGACGTCCCACAAGCCGGTGACCTCAAAATGGTCCAATACCGCTTGATCCTCAAGGGTGATGATGATGTTTTGAGGTTGGACGTCGCGATGCAGGACGCAGTGACGATGGCAATGGGCCAGCGCGTCGAGGAGTTGCAGCGCCCACTCAATCACCCGCTGCTCTCCCAAGTGTGGTTGTCGTTCCAGTTTCTCCGCCAGGGACTGTCCGTCCACGTGGTCCGTGATCAAATAGGCGTGCGGTACCCCGGAGACACCCGCGTTTGCGCCTGCCTCAGGCGGCCTGGGCACCGTGAACGCATCGCGCACCCTCACAATGTTAGGGTGCCGGAGCTGCATCAGCGCTTCCGCTTCCCGGAGGAACCTCTCCTCCAAGCCCTCGAGCTGTGCCGGTTCCAAGTCCGTCTGGGGGAGGATCTCTCTGACGATGACCGCGTCACCGGTCTCCAGATCGCCTCCCCGGTAGGTGGCTTCGAGGGCGCCCATCTTGAGCATACGGTCGATGCGATAACGCGCTTTGAGTACCTGACCGAGGTTTACCATGGAGATTCCTGCCCGCTAGGGGCAATCAAAAGAGCCGGCCCTGTTCCGTCCGCCGGTCCGGGATGTTCAAATGCTCATACGCCAGGGTGGTCGCGACCCGCCCCCGGGGGGTACGGTCGAGGAAACCCAATTGGAGCAAATAGGGCTCGACCACGTCCATAATGGTATCCGATGCCTCGCCGACCGAGGCCGCGATGGTGTCCAGACCGACCGGGCCGCCCCCGAACTTCTCAATGATGGTCCGCAATACGCGCCGGTCGAGATCATCCAGGCCTTTGGCATCGATCTCCAGCAGCGCCAGGGCCTCGTCGGAGATCCCCTCTGTGATCACGCCATCTCCCCGCACCTGTGCGTAGTCGCGCACGCGGCGCAGCAACCGGAGGGCCACGCGCGGGGTGCCCCGTCCGCGTCTGGCGATCTCCGCTCTTCCTTCCGGTTCCAAGGGCACGTTGAGGGCGTCGGCGGCACGGTCCACGATCGTCTCCAGCGCATCCTGCTCGTAAAAATCCAATCGGTGAATCGCACCGAACCGCGTTCGCAGCGGGGCGGAAAGCAGGGCGAGCCGGGTCGTCGCCCCCACGACCGTGAAGTGCGGTAGACTTAACCGCACTGTTCGGGCGCCGGGCCCCTGCCCGATCACGAGGTCAAGGGCGAAGTCCTCCATTGCAGGGTAGAGGACCTCCTCGACCGCTTTACCCAAACGGTGGCACTCGTCGATAAAGAGGATCTCTTTCTCATGCAGGTTGCTGAGGATGGCGGCGAGGTCGCCGGCGCGTTCGATCGAAGGGCCGGACGTCACACGGATTTTCGTGCCCATCTCACGGGCGATGATATGGGCGAGGGTGGTCTTTCCCAGTCCTGGCGGTCCGTAGAACAAGGTGTGTTCGATGGCCTCGTCGCGCCCTTTCGCGGCCTCGATCAAGATGTGAAGGTTTTCCCTGACCCGATCCTGGCCCACGAAATCTTCAAGTTGCGTGGGGCGCAGGGCTCGATCGAGAATGACGTCGTCGGGCTCTGCTTGCGGCGAGATGGTACGGTTTTCATTCATTACGATGTCGATCTCCGTGTCTGATAAACACAGTCAACGTGCCGGCGGTGTCGGCACAGCACACCGTTCTTAACGTTAACCGATTTCTGCCGGATTGACAATCCCGGCGCTCTTCGGGCGTCAGGGCTGGAGTCGATCGGGCTGACCATCCACGGTGATCTCGACCTGATCGACCGTGGAGAACTGCAGGAGCGTCTCCTCAATCTGTTTGCGTATCAAGCTGGTGACGAGTGCCCCACCGGCGTGGGCGGTGATCTCGGGGGAGAAGTCGGCACGTGCTACGCCGTCGATGATGGTCAGGCTGTTAAGTTGGACCCGTTCTCCCCAATCCGCGCCCCGACCGGGGTATGTGAGGACCTCTTTCGGGGACGGAATAGCTGTCTCAAACCCCGCTTCATTGTGCGGTACCGGTCCCCAGAGCAGCGCACGTAGGGATGCCTTTCCGATGCCGAGGGTTCGGGGGATGCGAATCCTCTGGGCGACGGTCCCCTCCCCAACAATCCAGACGACGTTGGTGCTCATCGTGCCGGGATCGTACGGGCTGAGAATGCGCACCGGCTGCCAAGCGAGGCGCTCTCCCTGAAGGGTGTGGATCTCCACGGCGCCGGACTGGGTTTGCGGGCGCAGCGGCGACGGCTCAACCTGATCAAGCGCAACGATGAGAAGTCCATGTCCATCCAGGCCCTGGCGGGCTGTCAAGACGTGGGCGAACTGCGAGCCGTCGTCCCAGGTAACCGTCACATTCAGATCCTCGCCGGGCTGCCCGGCTCTGGCCTGTAAGAGGATGGGCAGCGTGACTTCCTCCTGCGGTTGGGGGGATTCGATCACCCCGCCGCCGGGAAATCCCTGGAGGGTTACGGACGCGCCGGCTTTGGCGACCACGGATCCATCGCGAGCGCTGATCTCCAGCACCTCGATCCGCGCCGGGCCGGGCGCGCCCCCGTACAGGACGGTCTCCTCAAAGGCTGCCGGTCCTTCAATCGGCCCCTCGGCGATGGTCGGTTTTTCAGCCAGGACGCGGCCTGCTGCGTCCACGATCCGGATGACCAACGTTCCCTCGAACGGTCGGATCGCCGCGCTGCCCTTCACGGTGACCGGATTGCCTACCTGCATGCCGTCGCGAGGGGCGGTGAGGGTGAGCGTTTGAACCGGCTCCGTCGGGGTTGGGGGCAGTGTGGCGGTCGCGGTCGCCGTGGGCGGGGTGGTGGGAGGCGTCTCCGTTGCGGTGAGTTCGGGCGGCGGGCTCTCCAAGGCTTGCGGCTCTCCGGTTGGTTCTGAGGTAAGGGTCGGAATCCACGGCAGGGGGGTGGGTGTGCTTTTGAACAGGGTACACGCACCGACCAGGCAGAGGATGCCCAGTATGCAGATCGAAACACCCAGGACGCGCCCTATTGTGAGTTTGGGTGATGGCATATTCTCTCCTTTGCACGAGCGAACGAGGCGTCAGCTTCGCGGACGGCTACAGGATTATGGCGTCATGTGCGACGGCGTCATACGCTTATGTGGATTTTATGTCCTCACGACGGTTGTGACAAATGTGAGGGATTGTCCATCCAGATCCCTAAAACAAGAGCCTACCCCAAGATCCGCTTGACGGGGGGCGTTCAAGCCGGACCTTGGGGTAGCAAGAGGACTATTTATCTGTTGTGTGTCTGTCAATGTGTCGATCCATCTAACACATCGTAACCTCTCATTAACACTTTTTAGTATACCATAGTTCTCCAGAATGACAAACTGACGATCTTTGGTGGATTGGTGTATCGAAATGACTAACCATCTGCCACTTTATGGTGAATTCCTGTCGGATTCAGCGCTGGGCGTCCCGGCGCGCGTCCTGGGCCAACGCGATCGCGCCGAGAACGCCGGCACGATTTCCCAATTTCGGGGAGACGATGTATTCATCGATCTCCTCATTCACGACCGGCGACTGGATGTAGCCATTCAGCAACTGGTTGACCTCCTGCCGAACAAGAGGCAGCAGGGTGGATTGGTCCATCACGCCACCACCCAGGATCAACCGCTGAGGGGAGAGGGTGACGATCATATTGACGAGGCCCAAGGCCAGGTAGTGCGCCTCCAACGTCCACGCGAAATGGTCGGGGGGCAGGGATTCGCCCGGCTGGCCCCAGCGCTCCTCGATTGCGGGCCCACACGCCAATCCCTCTAGACAATCTCCGTGATAGGGACAGCACCCCTCGTACGGATCGGTTTCATAATCGTGAGGGATTCGCATATGTCCCATTTCCGGATGCATCAGTCCGTGAACCATGCGGCCCTCAACGACGGCACCGCCCCCGATGCCCGTTCCGACGGTCAAATAGAGACAGGAATCCAGGCCCTCGGCGGCGCCCCAGCGATATTCACCGAGGGCCGCCGCATTGACGTCGGTGTCGAAGCCGACGGGCAGGCCAAGCTCCCGGTGGATCACGGGCGCGAACTCCGTGTGTGCCCACCCCGGCTTGGGGGTCGTGGTGACGTATCCCCACGTCGATGACTTGGGATCGGGGTCGAGCGGGCCGAAACACGCGATCCCGACGGATGCGAGGTCTTCATACCCTCGGAAGAAATCCAGCGCTTTGCTGATGGATTCCTCGGGTGTGGTTGTAGGATAACGGATCTCACCGCGAATATCTCCGGGCCCCGTGCCGACCGCGCAGACGAATTTCGTGCCTCCGCCCTCAATACCGCCAAATAGCGTCACGTCTACCTCACTTTTCTTTCTAAGACACCAAGGAACTCCCCAAACGTTCCTCGGTTTCGCTCGGAGATCGTCCCTGGGATAGGAACTTTCAGCCAACGTTGCGATACTTTTTTCTACTCGGCCCAACGTATGCCATTGTATCATGCTTCAAAGCCGGGGCAATGCATCCTCACGAGGGCATCGCATAAGATTGAGCGATGAGTTTGGTTGTCATTCTCATTGGTCTCGCCTATACTATTTACGACGTGAAAGTGATCACCCACAACAAGATAAGGATTGAAAAGGAGAGGGGTTATGAAAATTCGTAGGGAATTGGACCAGGTCCTACATCAACTCCAGGACGATTTGATCAAGATGCAGGGCTTGCTGACGGAGGCGCTGCAAGACGCAATTCGCTCCTTGAAAAACCAGGATATTGACCTGGCCGAACAGGTCGTGCAGCGGGATGAGGCGATCAACGAATTGCGCTATGAGGTGGAGCACTTCTGTGTTGACGCCATCGCAACCCAACAGCCGGTCGCTTCGGATCTACGCATTATTATGGCCGCTCTGCATATTGCCGTTGAGCTCGAACGGATGGGCGATCATGCTGCCGGTGTTGCCAAGGCAACGCTAAAGATCGGCGACGAGCCCCTGATCAAGCCCCTGATCGATCTGCCACGGATGGGCATTGTCTCGATCGAGATGTCCAGAGCTGCGCTTGAGGCCTTCTTTGAGCGTGACGAAGTGGCTGCTCAGGCGGTCGTCGATCGGGATGATGAGGTCGATGATCTGTACGACCAGATTCTGCGCGAACTGATCACCTATATGATCGAGGATCCGCACAAGATTCGGCAGGGCACGCAGTTGCTATGGGCGGCTCACGCCCTGGAGAGAATTGCCGATCGGGCGACCAACATCGCCGAACGGGTCATCTTCGTTCAGACTGGTGAGATGGATGATCTTACGTCCGAGTCGACCGAGATCCGGGGAGCGTAACGCGCTTTTCCAGGGGCCTACTTACACGGTCTTCTCTATCATGAAGATATGTCAAGCCACGGAAAACAATCTTCCGTGGCTTGATTTCTTTGTGTCAACCCCTAAATTTGGTGACGGAGCCAGACCTGCATAGTCCCGGTCTCACGATTGCCCCACGCGAAATAAGGGATCGCGATGATTTTCATAGTCTGTTCGGGTTGGGCGGCCCCCTCATCGGATGGAACCGGACGGTAGAGATTGTCCGTCCACGCCGGAGCCGGTGGTTGGATCTTAGCCTCCGTCTGTATGACCTGGACGCCCTCCAGCAGGTCCGGCTCGAAGATGCTCGAATACGCTTGGGAATCGACCGGCACGACGACGTCACGTAGATCGACGTCCGGGTGATCGACACCCTCCAAGCAGTAGAGCAGAGGGCCCCGCATGAGCGCGACCCGACCGGTATTCTCCAATGCATAAGGATGAGACGCAATCGTGCGCACCGGCATGGGGAGATCGAGGCATATGGAATCCCCGACGGCCCACGTTCGCCGGATTTTCACATATTGGCCCGGCGTGACGGGACCCGGTCTGGGGTTGCCGTTGATTCTGATCTCAGGCTTCACACGTCCCTGGGATGTACACCATCCCGGAACGCGGAGCTTGAGTGCAAGGAGCCCCGGCGTCAATATCTCCAAGGTGATATGCCCGCTCCAAGGATAGCGGGTTCGCATCAAATATTTGAACGTGTCTCCATTGCTCCGCTGGATTTCGGCGCTGTGGGTCGCGTAAAGATGGATCCAGAGTGTCTCATCCCGATCCAGGCTTGTCATGTACCCCCGAAGTTTCGATAGTGTCCTGGCGAGGTTGGGCGGACAGCACGCACATCGATACCATTCCTGGCGTTCCCTGACATCTCCGGGGGTTAAGTCGTCCACCGCGAGGGGGTTAACGTAGAAATAACGTGCGCCATCTAGGGATAGGCCGGGAAGCACGGCGTTATAGAGCGCCGTCTCGATCATATCGGCGTATTGGGGCCGGCCCTCAAGATTGAGCATCCTCCAGTTCCACATCACATTCGCAATGCCCGCACATGTCTCCGCATACGCCCGAGCGTTGGGTAGTTCGTAATCGGCTCCAACCGACTCCCCACTGTGCCGGGCACCGATGCCGCCGGTCACGTAGACCTGCCGGGTTGTCATGCGCTGCCAGACCCGGTTCAGCGCATCGTGGACGTCCGGTTTTTCCTCCTCGGCCATCCAATCAGTTGCTGCGGCGCTGAGATAGAGTGCGCGGACGGCATGGCCGGTGAGTCGGTCCCAATCTGCAACGGGCCTGTGATCCTGGTGGTAAGGGCGGCCACCGATCAGACCGCGTCCCCGGGCTTGAATAAAGTAAGCGGCCTGATCCAGGTACTTTTTGTCGCCCGTGGTACGGCCCAGCTCAATCAGAGCCATCTCGATCTCCGGGTGTCCCGGCACCCCCTGAATCTGGTCGTCACCGGGGCCGAAGGTCTCGACGATGAGATCGGCGAACCGCACCGCCACGTCGAGCAGGTCGGTCTTTTGGGTCGCTCGGTAGTGCGCAATGGCTGCCTGAAAGAGATGACCGGCGCAATACAGTTCATGAAGGTCGCGCAGGTTAGACCAGCGCTCATGGGCGCGCTCCCGCACAAAGTAGGTGTTCAGGTAGCCATCGTCCTCCTGCGCACGCTTGATGAGATCGATGACGGTTTCAACCTTATCGGTCAGCTCTTGATCCGTCTCGTCGACAAGTGTCCAGCATGCGGCCTCCAGCCACTTATAGAGGTCGCTATCCCGGAAGGCCAGGCCGGCGGTTAGTTGATCGAGATCCTCGGCGATGCTTCGGAAGTTCTCGAGATACCCTTGATCGACGAGCTTCTGATACTGGCGACGAAGGGTGACGGTCCGATTGCGATTCAGACGTTCTCCCCAGATGGGATCATCGGTCACGTCTATGCTATCCAGGGGGACCGCTGTTAGCTTAGCTTCGGGACTCCGGGCGATATCTATCAGCACAGGTCTCGACTCTCGTGTGTTTTTCTGCAAGGGTTGTCTCCTTGTGGTTTCAACAATCTACGATTTTGATTTCATTGTATAGGGGGTGCTTTCGGCGACAAGGAAAACACTCTCTGCTTATCCTGTACCGATTGTGTAAGAGGGCGTTGTGGGTGAAAGAGAGCGGTCATTTGCCCATTCGTGGGTGAAGCCCTATACTTGGCAATCATAGGTTTTGGAAGTCGGGCTCTGTTTCAGAGGGGAGCACCTGGAGCCTTGCTTCTGTGATCCAGCATCGCTGGCTGTATTGTTGAATTCATTGCATCTGTGCTATAATGTTGAGGACTCGTTGCGATCGAGGCCTAGTCTAATGACACAAAATAAGCGTTTGATCATCCTGATTTCGGCGACTCTGCTCGTGGTGGGATTGCTTACCGTTCCTTCGGTGTCACAACCGGTCAGCGGTGAGCTTATCGTGGCCGTCGGTCTCTTTGCGTGGCTTATCGTGTTTACCATCACGTACAGCGTTCCGCTCGTTGATGGGGCGTTATCCCTGATGCCGATGACGGTGGTTGCTGCTTATCTGACGTTAGGCCGGGTTCCTGCTGCCTGGGCTACGATTGCGGCCATGCTCCTGCACGCCGGCGTGCGGCGATGGCGTGCCGAGCATAGTCTGGGCAACAGCGAACCCAAGGGTTGGGATCTCATTGAGGTCACCACCATTAACATCTTGATGCACGTTGCCGGTATTCTGTCCGCAGGCCTCGTCGGCGAACGTCTGGGCAGTTCAATACCGCTCACCCGATTGACCCCTGCTATCTGGGTTCGGTTAATCGTGACGTTTATCACTTATCTCGGCGTCAACTATTTTTTGGCCGCCCTCTATCTGCTTATGAGGAGCTGGGAGGCTGTTGCGGATTATATCAAGGCCCTGCCCAAACTCCTCTTCTTTGAGGGGGGACCGATGGTTTTTGCTCCCCTGATGGCGATTGTCTATACGCGGGTGGGCGTCGGATATTTCGATCTGGTCGCACTTCTCTGCGTCGTCTCAACCTTGATCGCCCACAGTCTCTCTGAGGTCAGCGAGCGCCTTGCACGTCGCGTCAGGGAGTTGGCGAGTTTGCAGGCGACGGGTCAGGCGTTGAGCGCCAGCCTAGATATGAAGACGGTGGTCCTGGCGATCTACGAACAGGTCCATGAGTTGATGCCCACGCCGATGTTCTATCTCGCGCTCTATGATGCTGAGTTAGGGGAGGTTTCTTTCCCCCTCGTGATTGAGTATGGGGAGCGTCTCTATCCCGAACCACGCCGGATGCGGCATGGATTGACCGAGCACGTGTTGGAAACCAAGCAGTCGCTGCTTATCCCGAAGAACGTCCACGAACGGGTCGAGGCCTTGGGGCTCGAGCATTTCGGTCGGGAGGCTGCCAGCTGGTTAGGGGTGCCGATTCTAGCCGGGGATCAGGTTCTCGGTATGTTATCCGTTCAATCCTATGATACCTCTGACGCTTATGACGAATCCCATCAGCAGGTGCTTGAAGTGATTGCCGCTCAAGCGGGCATCGCTATTCAGAACGCACGGCTCTATGAGCGTACGGACGAAGCGCTGGAACGGCGCGTACAGGAACTCAGCTCCGTGCTCCAGACGACTGGGGAGGGCGTGATGCTTCTGGACACCGAGTGGCGCATCCTGGCCCTTAATCGAGCGTTGGCCGAGTTTGTCGGTGTCGCCCGCTCTGACCTGGATCGCATTCATATTGGTGCCATCCGGGCTGAAGGCGAACCTTTGAGTTCTCTTATTCATTACACGATGGATGCGCTAATATCCGATTGTAATCTGCTCAGGCGTGAGGGTGTTGAGCAAATTCAGGAGCAGATAACCCTGGAGCCCTCGGGTGTTCAGGTAGATCGTACTCTCACCCCGGTGCGTGATGCCGAGGGCGAGATCAACGGGTGGCTGCTGCTCTTCCGTGACCTCAGCGAGGAGGTGGAGTTGGACCGATTGCGGCAGGATATGACGAATATGCTGGTTCACGACCTCCGCTCCCCGCTTTCTATGGTTATCGGCGGGCTCAAGTTGCTGCCGGAAGCCTACGAGCTCAGGGAGCACGATCGCTTCCAGCAGATTCTCGCGATGGCTCACAATAGCAGCGATCGGATCTTGACGCTTATCGATCAGCTTTTGGACATCAGCCAGTTAGAGCGGGGTGAATTGCCCCTGACCCCGGAAGTTCTGGAGATTGCCACACTTCTGCATGAGATACGGGGACGTTTTGCCTCTGTTGCCGCCTCGGAACAGATTGCCTTGATGGTGGCCGTGGATGCGGATCTACCCAAGGTGGAGGTGGATCGGGCGCTGATGCTTCGCGTCTTTTCCAACCTCGTCGACAACGCTCTGAAGTTCACGCCCGATGGAGGGCGAGTTCAACTCTGGGCAGAACGGGATCGAGAGTCAGGCTCCGAGATGCTCCGAGTGGGCGTCCGGGATACGGGGCCCGGCATTCCCCTTGAGTATATGGACCGGGTTTTCGAGAAATTCCAGCAGCTTCCATCGACCCGAGGTCGGCGTCGTGGCACAGGGTTGGGGCTCTCCTTCTGCAAACTGGTCGTGGAAGCACACGGCGGGCGGATCTGGGTAGAGAGCAAACTTGGTGAGGGCAGCACCTTTCTCATGACCCTCCCAAAGGCCAAGTCTTAATCCCGGGTCGTGTCCCCTATCAGTGGCTCAAGACCAATTCGTAGCTTTTCCTCACGTAAGGTACGACGCGGCCCAAACGTTCCACAGACTCTAGACGGACTTTGCGCCACCGTTCGATCTCCCGCTCTCCGGCCGTGAAGGGTTCGGTGTGAAAACTCTCGGCCAGCGTCTCTCTCTCACGCTTACGGATCTGTGTGATGACGACGCCGTCACTGACAAGAAACGCAAAGAGCTTACCCTCTACGACGTAAGCGGGACATCCGAACATGGACCGAGTCTCAACCTTCGGCCACACCAGCACTTCTCTCTCAAACGCCTCTCGTAGTGCGTGTCCTTCTTCTTCAGTGTAGTAGATCATTGACTTTGTCTGGGTCTATCTCAGTTTTTGAATGGAGTACGTAGATCACTTGCCCATCGTCATAGCGGACGAGGGTGTGCGGCGGGTCTTCACGATACCATGCGGTCAGCGTCCGCTCCTCAGGATCCTCATACGTCAGTGTGACCCTCCACGTAATCATCGTGTCATCCTGGGTCCATGTGGGCTCTCCTCCTCGAACGCGAACGTATGCCTGGTGAGAGACCGGTAATCCATCCTCGTTGAGGGTGATCAGGGTGACCGTCCCCCCATATCCTATCTCAAAGGGAAGTCCCTCGAGGCGCCATGGCCATTCATGCATAAGGTAGAGCGAGCCGTCCGGTTCCATCACCATCTGTTGGCCGCCGGGCGTTTCTGTCGTCAAGATCGGCATAGGCGCTGAAGTAAGCGTGGTCGTGATGGTCCGAGTTATTGACGTCCTGGCGCCTGTCAACGTTTGCAGGCTCAGGGTGTGTTTCTCTGGGGGATGCCCCTCCGTGGGTTGCTCGGCGGTTTCTCGTTGCCATTCGGCATCTATGTGCCACGCCCCGGCCTTTCCTTTGAGCATCTGACTCAACGAGGGCACACCTTCTGGAAGCGGTAGGGTGTCGATCACGTTTTCTGCATCCAGCTGGGAGAACCCGGGGATTTCCTCAAACAAATTAAACCCCTCATAATCGGCGCTGCATTGCAATGTGTACGTGTTGTCACGGGGAAGGCGGATACATTCCGCCTCTCCAAGTTTGTCGCCCATTGGATTCTGGATTTCATACACCAATCGGATCGGTCGTTGCCAATCCTCCGGGACGGTAAGGGAGAGTTTTTGATCTGAGAACTGCCTGGGGAATCGCCCCATCACGAACTCAGACGCTGCCCCATATCCGTAGACGAGTATCAGCCCCAGCAAGGGGATGATCCACGCCCAGCGCAGCCAACCCCTCTCTTCTATCGCACGTTGGGCGGCGTCGGGACTCGTCTTTTTCCAGAGTGCCAGCATGGCCAGGATCGAGAAGGGAGCGGCCAGGAGGCCCAGACATATCACCATTCCGGTGATGACGCCCACCGATTGCATCGGGAGAAAGCTGGTTGCGATCATAATAACGGTCGAGATGCCGTTGTAGGCTGCGTGCATCGCCATACTCGGGATAACCGACTGCGTGCGCCACGTTATGACGCCGAGGCCGATCGAGATCGGGATCAGGGCGAAGACCCCTTGCAGGCGCAGGTGATAGAGCGCAAAGATGAGGCTCGTCACGCCGATTCCTATCCATACGCGGCGGTTCTCATAGGCTCGGAACACGTAGCCTCGGAACATCAGTTCCTCGCAGATAGGCGCGACGATCATCGTCGTGGCTGCTAGCGCCAGCGCTTCGGCAAGGTTGGCCGGAAAGGCGGTGGGAGGCAAGGGGGTGACGTATCCGAAGATTATCACGGCAATGAGATTCAGGACAATCCCGCTCAGCCAGAAGGCCGGAACTAAGGCGACCCCCAACCCCACGATCTGGGGTTCCGGGCGCCGGATCCGCAGGGCCGATCGCGTCGGTACCTTTTCAATCCGCAGGAAGAGCAGGATAAGCAGCGCCAGCCCTATCTCCACGGCGCTCCCAATGAGGTAGTGGCCTAGCGTCGTCTCAGACCCTCCCGTCAGGATCAGGGCGGCGATACCGACGATTAGGTAAACGTTAGCTGCGAATCGACTTGGATGCCGGCGGCTCTTTGCGTTCTGCATCGTCAGGGGGCCTGTCGATAGTGAACGGGTTCACTCATCGGCGGGCGTATACCGGCTCGATGTACGGTCGATCGGGAAAGAAGGAGGCATCATCCGTTTGTGCACCGATTTCGCGATCATCCGCTTGACTCGCTCGACAGTCGTCGCCGGCGCGGGTTGGGGATCGCCTGCGGCCATTGCATCAAGAATGGCATCCAGTTCCCGATAGGTAATCCCTAACTCTTCCTCGTCGGTCTGTCCTGGCCATAGGCCGGCGCTCGGCGGTTTATCGATGACCGCGTCCGGTATATTCAGGACTCGGGCCAATCCTCTGACTTCGTGTTTGTAGAGTTCTCCAAGCGGTTCGATGTCGACACCACCGTCGCCATACTTTGTAAAGTAGCCGACCATCATTTCCGGCTTGTTGCCGGTGCCCGCAACCAGATAGCCGTGCATTTGGGCCAAGTAGTAGAGGGTCGTCATGCGGAGTCGGGGCTTGATGTTGGCATAGGCCATATCCGGGCCGGTTGGTAACATATCGACGAATGCATCGTAGACTGGGCAAAGGGAGAGCGTGAGTGCATCAATGCCCAGGGCATTGGCCACCTTCTGCGCGTCCTCTGCGTCTTGGGATTGACTGTGGCAGGGCATCAAGACGCCCAACGTGCGATCTGCGCCTACCGCCTTTGCGGCGAGTGCTGCGGTCACCGAGGAATCGATGCCGCCGCTCAAACCCACAACGTAACCATCGGTGCGGGCTTCCTGAGCGTACGCTTTCATCCATTGCGCAATGTCGTTGGCCAGAACGTTGAAATTCATAGGCTGTGTCCTTTGACGGGGGCGCTGTGGAGACGAATAGCCTCGGTACGTTGGAAAATCTTGGTGTTTCTCCGTCTGACAGAAGATCTGGAACATCGCTGCCGCGTGAAAGCCCTCCCCGACGTTGGGGACTCGGCGTGCCCTTTGAAGAACTGAGTGCGACGCATCGGAGTGACGCTGGGGGGATCAGACACCATGACGGCGAGATTCGACCTCCATCCCGGGGATTTCCACCTGTTTCTCCACGACGTGCATCACTGCGGTCAGGATGAGGACCATCGCCAGATAGACCAACCCGACGAACGGCAACATCGTCATCTGATTGTAGTACTTGCTCATAATGCGGCGCGCTTGACCGAAGAGGTCGACGACCGCGATCAGAGAGACGACCGAGGTGTACTTCACCATATAGGCAACCTCGTTCGACCAGGGGGCGACCGCAAGGCGGAGCGCTTGAGGCAAGATGATCGTGCGGATTGCCTGGACTCGGGTCATCCCCAGCGCCCGAGCTGCGATCATCTGGCCCGATCCGATGGCTTGAAGGGCTCCTCGGAAGTACTCGGCCTGATAAGCGCTGCTATTCAGCCCCAGCGCTATATAGGCGGCGGTCATCGGGGTAAAGACGAGGATGCCTTCCGGCAAACCGAGACCGACCAATAACTCGTTCAGGCCGGGATCTGCCAATCCATAGTAGACGAAAAACAACTGGACGAGCAGAGGCGTTCCCCGGAAGACGTCGACGAACGCTCGGGTGATGGTCTGCAACCATTTGGGACCGTACACCCGGGCGAGGGAGACCGGCAGTCCAATGATGAAGCCAATCACGAGCGCACCGGCGCTCAATTTCAGGGTGATGACGAGCCCCAGGCCGAGATTAGGCCAGATCATCGCCCAAAACTCAGCAAGCTCGTTCATGCGCTTTTCTCTCCGTAGAGCTCGGTGATCTTGCCCAAGAATTCGCCGGTTCGCGGCTGTTCAGGATTGTAGAAGAGCTGTTCGGGCGGACCCTCCTCCACGATTTTGCCGCTTTCCATAAAGATGATGCGGTTCGAGACTTCCTTGGCGAATCCCATCTCGTGAGTCACGACGAGCATCGTCATATGTTCTTTAGCCAGTTTTTTCATCACTTCGAGCACCTCACCAATCAGCTCCGGGTCCAGGGCCGAGGTGGGTTCGTCAAAGAGCATTACCTGGGGATTCATAGCCAACGCCCGGGCGATTGCGACGCGCTGTTTTTGGCCGCCTGACAGCTGCCCGGGATACGAGTCTGTTTTATCCGCCAGCCCCACACGTTCCAACTCGAATTCGGCCAGCGCGTACGCTTCCTTCTTGCTCAGCCCTTTGACTTTGATCGGGGCAATTGCGATGTTTTTAAGCGCGGTCAGATGATTGAAGAGGTTGAAGTCCTGGAAGACCATCCCCACCTGCGTTCGCAGGGCGTTGATCTCGCACTCAGGGTCGGTGACCTCGATGTCGTTGACAAAGACCTGCCCTTCGTCAGGTTGGGAAAGCAGGTTGATACATCGGAGCAGGGTGCTTTTGCCTGTGCCACTGGGGCCAATGATGACGACGACTTCGCCCCGATGGATATCCAGCGAGACGCCTTTAAGCACACTGAGATCGCCATATGTCTTATGAAGATTCCGAATGCGCACAATGGGTTCAGGCACGGCTCTTACTCCTTTGACTGACCAGCGCCAATGTGACATTGCTGATCCGTGCATAACTGTCTAAATATGCTAACATCCCCCTCGGGATGCCCAAATTTTCTTAGTTTCACATGTTCGGATCAGCAAAGGACCGTCATCCACATAGCGCGTCATCTATCCCTGGATTCTTCCAATTACCTTATGACTTTGCACTCTCAATGATGGGCTGTGAGAAGAACGAATATTCCCGCACGTTGACGTTGCTGGACCGCAGTTTTCGCGCCAGTTCGGCCGCTATGCGACGCATCACGTGAAAGCCGATATCCGGATAATCGTTGCAGATTTGCAGCAGTCGCCTGCGGGTGATACGGATCAATTGGGCGTCTGTCTTGCACCGTACGGACGCTGCGCGCAGTCCGTTTTCCTCGACCAAGGTGACTTCCCCGAAGGTGCTATGGGGGCCCAGCACTGCGACCGGCAACTTGGATTCCTCCTCACTCTGCGGCTCCAGTAACACTTCTACAGCGCCTTGGGCCACCAAGTAAATGGCGTCACCCGGCTCTTCCTCGTGAAAGATGTACTGACCCGCCAGGTAGCGAATCTCCTCACAGGCCATCAGGATAATCTCAAGATAGGCCTCTTTCAGATCCTGGAAGAGGTCCGACTGCTGTAGAATGCGTTTGCTCTCGTCCAGATGCATGGTGGTGGATCGCTCCTCGATTTTGACCTACCATCACCTATAACGTGCGATGGTTCGGCTCTCCCCATTTCCTTAGATTATAGTGGGAATGTGGATGCCGGCAACCGAGACCGGGTCGGCGTTAGAGAGGGATGTTTTATGCTGAAACCGCCCCCGAGACGATGGCTCGG